>NZ_LFCV01000006.1 GCF_001037465.1 Xenorhabdus khoisanae | reverse complement strand
ACAATTGATTCAATTGTTTTTTGTTTATCTCCATTAGAGATAATACAATCAAAAAATTCGTGAGATTTTATCACTAAATTCTCCCATTCACTATGATGAATGCCTATAAGATAACCAATAACACATATAGGCAAAGCATAGTTAAATAATGTTAGTGATTCAGCAGAATTAATTTCTTTTTTCTTATACAGAATTTCTGCGACTATCAAGGTCGTTTGATAAATTTCCTGCTCTGTAAAAAAATCCAGTGCCTGAATCACTGCTATCTTTAACTTATCATGCTGACTACCATCTCTCATACGAACAAGTGATGCAAAAATTGCCCCTGCACAACTGGCTTCTATTTCCTTTGGTACTGGAGCTGACTTGGGGCGTACAGTAAATGATGGCTCAGATAAGATAACCTTAACTTCATGTAACGTTTTAAAGCTAATAGGACATTTTTTCATTTTCACCTCCAAAAATGAGATTTAATTATTCTAATACCATTTCATGAATTCACTTCGCTACTCAACGAAATATGTTTGTACAGATATTTAACATTCATAAAAAATAATAACCTAAACATACTAAGTTCAAAAAAATAATAACAATTACAGAACAAAGAAGAATATTTAAGAAATGAAACAATAGATTAGATAGTCACGCTAGTTAACAATTATAGTTGTAATTTTAGATTAAATTTTTCATCGCTTCATCTATTGACTGTATATAAAACCAGTGTAATGATGAATTAGAGTTTTTAAAAAAGCATACAGGTATGAGCATTAGTTATATTCATTAACGACAAAAGACATTTAATGTCCAAATAAAATCCACTTTTGAGAAAACAATATGATAAGAACAAGCCTACATGAGAAAATCCGAACATTCCGTCAACTCCATAAAGAAGGCCATTTGCTATTAGCTAATTCATGGGATGTTATGAGTACCCGTTTGGCCGAACAAAATGGAGTAAAAGCAATAGCAACAACCAGTGCCGGAATATCTTGGAGTTTAGGCTATCCCGATAATCAATTAGCTGATAGAAAAATTATCATTAAAGCACTCGGTTTAATTACTGCTAGCACCAACCTTCCAGTGTCTGCCGATGTTGAAGATGGTTTGCTAGCTACAGGTGAAAATATGGATCATCTTATACAAGATCTATATTCTGTCGAATGTGTGGGTATCAATATTGAAGACGCCAAAAATGGCAAATCAATGTCCATAGAAGATGGTGCTGAGCGCATTGCCTCTGCACGTACTGCCGCTAATAACTTGAATTATGATTTATTTATCAATGCCCGTATAGATTCATGGCTTCGTGGTGAAAGTAAAGATCCGGATCATTTTATTTCTCGTGCCAATACTTATTTTTCCGCTGGTGCAGATTGTATTTTTATTCCCGGTTTGATCGACCTAAAAATATGCCAAATAATTAGCTCTCATATTAACGGACCATTAAATGTAATGGCACCCACTAATGCTCCCTGCGCTGAGGAATTTTTCGCCGCAGGTGTTAAACGAGTTTCTGGAGGCTCTTTCTTTGCGGAACAAGCTTATGGTATCACACAGGCTAGTATGGAAAATTTTTTGAAGAACGGTATCCTACAACCAAATGATAACGCAAAACTCAGTTATATGGAGTTAAATGCTCTACTGACTCAGGAAAAATAAGCCTACAACTTATTTAGATCCTATCTTTGAAGTGCCCCTCTAAAGTTGGTTATCCAACTTTAAGGGATCACTTCATCCCAGTAGTCTCTTATCCAATAGGTAGAAGGTGTTCTTTATTTTTACATCTTCGCCTTCTTTCAATTTTAATTCCAGTACTGATAAATTAATTACACGCAATAAAAATTTCCAAATTAAATTGTTTACAAATAAAACATTCAGATTAATTGAATTTATTCAATTATTTCAATAAATTCCAAATAAAATAAATTTATCTTGAAGAAAGATATAATTTGGCAACATAATCTCTTTTTAAAGAGGTCATCTTCTCTTTGGAAAATGAGCTTTTGAGGATAAGGTAATTTTACCTGAGTGTATATCTTAAACATCAGATAGTGACATTTGGTATGAGTCAAACGTTAACTTCTCAATCTGAATTACAAGATAATCCCTGCATAAGCTGTGGTGCTTGTTGTGCTTATTTTCGTGTTTCATTTTACTGGGCGGAAGCTGAAGATGGTGGCGGCACAGTTCCCATCTCTATGACAGAGAAAGTAAATAATTTCATGCGATGCATGAAAGGTACAAATGAACCTCGCCCCCGATGCGTTAATTTATGCGGTGAAATTGGTCAATCAGTTTCTTGTGCTATTTATGATAAAAGGCCTTCCCCTTGTAGAGAATTTCCTCAAGCCTGGGAAAATGGCGATTATAATGAAAGCTGTGATCGTGCCAGAGCCGCTTATGGTCTTCCTCCACTGCCAAAACCTCAAATATAGCTGATATTTCATCATCGATTAGATGGATAAAGAAAAAATGAATAAGGATCGGCAATAGAATATTCGTTAATTCCATCACAGACGACTTACTTTTGCATATCTATAGTTAACAATTGTAAAAATCATTACAGCAAAATAAATTATCGCTGTGCAGTTTATGAACATTCCTTCATGAAATTATCAGGATGGAAAATGATGTCTGCTCATACTCCTACAGGGTATACCCCACAAACTTGTGAATCTTTACCACACTATCTTTCTCAAAATTTACCAATAACACTTTCATTGGGTGGTTCCCCTGAAACTTGGCAAGTACAGGAAATCGGTGATGGTAATCTCAACTTAGTGTTTATTGTCTCTGGAAAAGAAAAAACGATTGTTGTGAAGCAAGCCTTGCCTTATGTAAGAGCTGCTGGTGAATCATGGCAACTTTCTCTTGTTCGCTCGCATTTTGAATATCATACCTTGATTGAAGAAAATAAAGTTGCCCCAAAATATGTTCCTGATGTCTATTTTTATGATGAGGAAATGTCTCTCATTGTCATGGAGTATTTGTCTCAGCATATCATCCTACGCAAACAGCTAATTGCTGGAATAGAAATTCCCCGCCTTGCGGAAGATATAGGGATTTTTCTTGCCAAGACGTTATTTCATACATCCGATATTGGAATGGCAGGCAAAGAGAAAAAAGATCTGGTCGCTCGTTTCGCTAATAATCATGAACTTTGCAAAATTACTGAAGACCTGATCTTCACAGAACCCTATTTTAATGCGGAACGAAATAATTGGACTACCCCCCAACTTGACAATGAAATTTACTCCCTTTGGCAAGATCGAGCGCTCATTCAAACAGCCATGCAATATAAGTATCAGTTCATGACACAAGCACAAGCATTGCTACATGGCGATCTCCATTCCGGCTCCATTATGGTGACACAAAACTCCACAAAGGTGATTGACCCTGAATTCAGTTTCGTGGGGCCAATGGCGTTTGATATCGGAAATTACATCGGTAATTTGCTGATTGCTTATTTTGCCCAACCTGCCCTACGAGAAAATAATGCACAATGTATCGATTACCAAACATGGCTTTTGGAACAAATAGAGACAACCTGGATAGTATTCAAACACCATTTTTGTCAATTATGGAATGAGAAAAGCCCAGGAGATGCCTACCCTACCTGTCTTTATCAACAAGGTACGTTCGACACATCGTTCTTGAAAACAGCGCAAGATGACTTTTTGTCCACCTTATTTAAAGATACTCTCGCTTATGCTGGATTAGAAATTAATCGCCGCATTATTGGCTTTGCTGGTGTTGCCGATTTCAAACAAATTGAAGATCAAAATCAGCGTGCTATTTGTGAAAAAAGTGCACTGAAATTAGCACGAGAGTTAATTGTAAATCGGGAAAATTATCACAATTTTTCTCTCATTAAACGCTATATAGCACAATGTTAAGAGGCTGATATGAAAATTAATGGCACTCATTACCGTTCCGTTTGGCTTGCTGACGATGGTTATACCGTCGAAATTTTCGATCAGACTAAGCTTCCTTTTCAAGTGCAGATTATTCGACTGCACACCATGCAGGATGCTGCAATAGCTATTAAAGAAATGTGGGTACGGGGAGCGCCATTGATTGGTGCCGTTGCCGCGTATGGCATGGCTTTAGCGATGCGTCAGGAAAATAGCGATGAAAAGTTGCAGCAGGCTTACGATATTTTGGTTAAAACCCGTCCCACTGCAGTCAACTTAAAATGGGCGTTGGAGAGATCATATCGGATATTGAAGAATACCGAACATGCATTACGTGTCGAAACCGCTTACCGTATCGCTGATGAAATTGCAGATGAAGATGTAGAACTATGCCGTAAAATTGGTGAACATGGCCTAAAAATAATTCAGAGTGTCGCAGAAACTAAACCCGTCGGCGAGGCGGTCAATATTCTGACGCATTGTAATGCCGGATGGCTTGCCACGGTTGATTGGGGAACTGCACTGGCTCCCATTTATATGGCGCATGATGCAGGAATTAAGCTACATGTCTGGGTTGATGAAACGCGTCCACGTAATCAGGGAGGGTTAACCGCTTTCGAATTGGGTTCACATGGTGTTCCACATACTTTGATAGCTGATAATGCAGGCGGGCATCTGATGCAGCACGGTAAGGTCGATCTCTGTATGGTCGGCACAGATCGAACAACTGCCCGAGGCGATGTATGCAATAAAATCGGCACTTACCTCAAAGCATTGGCAGCTAAAGCCAATCAAGTCCCTTTTTATGTTGCCTTACCATCACCAACTCTGGATGTTACGGTCTGGGATGGCGTAAAAGAAATTCCCATTGAACAGCGTTCGGATGAAGAACAATCCCATGTATACGGCATCACACCGGAAGGTACACGAAGCTGGGTCAATACTGCACCACAAGGAACATTCTGTGAAAATTATGCCTTTGATGTTACACCGGCTGAGTTTATCACTGGGTTGATTACAGAGCGTGGCATTTGCGCTGCCAGCGAGGAAGGGTTGAGGGCACTTTTCCCTGATTTGTACAGACAACAGCCATAAGTTGTCATTTGAGGTGAACATGATGAACAGAGAACAAATCGCTCAGGAGATCATCGAAACATGTCTCAGAATGAATGCGATTGGGTTAAACCAAGGAACATCGGGTAATATTAGTGCTCGTTATCAAAGCGGTTTTTTAATTACTCCCAGCGGAATACCCTACGAAAGGCTAACACCCGAGCAAATTGTGTATGTCAGTAATGAGGGAGAATATGAAGCGGATAAAGTGCCTTCAAGCGAGTGGCATTTTCATCTTTCCTGCTATCAGGCTCGTCCCGAACTGAATGCCGTTGTACATAACCATGCCGTTAACTCAACGGCAGTTTCCATCCTCAATCATACCATTCCCGCTATTCACTACATGGTTGCTGTCACAGGAACCGATCATGTTCCCTGTATTCCCTATGCCACTTTTGGAACAAAGGCACTGTCCGACAATGTAAAAGAAGGAATCAAGTACAGTAAGGCATTATTAATGCAGCATCACGGCTTGATTGCAATGGAAGTGAATCTGGAAAAAGCATTATGGCTGGCAAATGAGATTGAAATTCTGGCACAGTTGTATTTAAAAGTGCTTCCCGTTATGGAGAGCGTTCCGGTACTTTCTCAGGCTGAAATGCAATGCGTATTGGAAAAGTTCAAGAATTATGGATTAAAAACACAATAGCCGAAAGGTTAGGTGCATCTCCAGCAAAAATTATGGAAATAGAGGAATTAAATAAGGGCTTAGTAGGAAGAAAGGCTTGAAATGAAGTGGTGGGCGATACCAGATTCGAACTGATGACCCCCTCCTTGTAAGGGAGATGCTCTACCAACTGAGCTAATCGCCCACTTCATACGTTCATACCTAAATGGTGGGTCGTGCAGGATTCGAACCTGCGACCAATTGATTAAAAGTCAACTGCTCTACCGACTGAGCTAACGACCCGATTAGGTAATTCTGATTTTGATATCTAAATGGTGGGTCGTGCAGGATTCGAACCTGCGACCAATTGATTAAAAGTCAACTGCTCTACCGACTGAGCTAACGACCCAATTAGATAATACTGATTTTGATATTTGAATGGTGGGTCGTGCAGGATTCGAACCTGCGACCAATTGATTAAAAGTCAACTGCTCTACCGACTGAGCTAACGACCCATTCAAAATATCAGTGTGATACTGCGAAACAATCCAATGAAGTGGTGGGCGATACCAGATTCGAACTGATGACCCCCTCCTTGTAAGGGAGATGCTCTACCAACTGAGCTAATCGCCCACTTCATGATGACTATAACGACATCAATATCACTGATTTATGATTGGTGGGCGATACCAGATTCGAACTGATGACCCCCTCCTTGTAAGGGAGATGCTCTACCAACTGAGCTAATCGCCCAATCATAAAATCATTTTTATCACTACGAGAGATATGGTGGGCGATACCAGATTCGAACTGATGACCCCCTCCTTGTAAGGGAGATGCTCTACCAACTGAGCTAATCGCCCCGTCGTGATGGAGTCGCATTATAGGGATAGTTCGAGGTGAGTCAACGGTTTTTATTACTAAAATTTTCGTTCGTTGTAAAATTAAACAGAATGAAACAATTATAATCACTCAATGTTATCATTCGGACGATATGCCTCAGCTTTTATCAATAACGTACTATCAACGCCATTGAGGAATTGAAGTGCAGTGATAAAATAACCCCTACTATTGTTACTTCAATCATCCAAAACGCTCTCTAAAAAAGAGAAACGTAATTAAGGCAATTCCCGATGAGTCAAATTAAAACCCGTTTTGCACCAAGTCCTACTGGCTATCTTCATGTTGGTGGTGCGCGTACTGCTCTTTATTCCTGGTTATACAGTCGCCACAATAAAGGTGAATTTGTTCTTCGCATTGAAGACACCGATCTGGAGCGTTCCACTCAAGAAGCCATTGATGCAATTATGGACGGGATGAACTGGTTAAACCTGAATTGGGATGAAGGCCCTTATTATCAGACCAAACGTTTCGACCGTTATAACCAGGTTATTGATGAAATGCTGGAGCAAGGCACAGCTTACCGCTGCTATTGTTCTAAAGAGCATTTGGAGCAATTACGTGAAACTCAGATGGCAAACGGCGAGAAACCTCGTTATGACGGCCATTGTCGTGATAATGAATGCCAGCACAACCACGACGAACCCCATGTTGTACGTTTCCGCAACCCACAAGAAGGTTCCGTTATTTTTAATGACAGCATCCGTGGCCCGATTGAATTCAGCAATCAGGAACTGGATGATTTGATCATTCGCCGTACCGATGGCTCACCAACTTATAACTTCTGCGTTGTGATCGATGACTGGGATATGGAAATTACCCATGTTATTCGTGGTGAAGACCATATCAACAATACTCCGCGTCAGATTAATATTCTGAAAGCGCTTGGTGCACCCGTTCCAGAATATGCCCACGTTTCTATGATCCTCGGTGACGATGGCAAAAAACTGTCCAAGCGTCACGGAGCAGTTAGCGTAATGCAGTACCGTGATGATGGTTATCTCCCGGAAGCCCTGCTGAACTATCTGGTTCGTCTGGGCTGGTCACATGGCGATCAGGAAATTTTCAGCGTTGAAGAAATGACTGAACTGTTTAGCCTTGATGCCATCAACAAATCCGCCAGTGCATTCAATACTGAAAAATTGCAATGGTTGAACCATCATTACATCAATACCCTGCCAGCAGAAAAAGTTGCTGTGCACTTAGCATGGCATATTGAACAACAAGGTATTGATACTCGTACAGGCCCGGAACTGGCTGATTTGATCAAACTGCTGGGTGAACGCTGCAAGACACTGAAAGAGATGGCAGAGTCCAGCCGTTACTTCTATGAAGAGTTTGCCGAGTTTGATGCGGATGCGGCAAAGAAACATTTGCGCCCTGTTGCTCGTCAGCCATTAGAAGCCGCTCGGGCGAAACTGGCAGCTATCACGGAGTGGACGCCAGAAAATATCCATCACGCCATTCAGGCAACGGCTGACGAATTGGAAGTGGGTATGGGTAAAGTGGGCATGCCATTACGTGTTGCAGTAACAGGTGCAGGCCAATCACCAAGTGTTGATGTGACAATTCATGCCATCAACCAAGCTCGTTCACTGTCTCGTATTGATAAAGCTCTGGTTTATATTGCCCAGCGTGAAGCGCAATAAATTGTCATTTAGCTTTAAAAGCATAACAAGATGACATGAATAATAAAGGTACTCAATTCATTGCAGTGCCTTTATTTTTTGTTCACAAGATTGATTGTTGATGGCTTTTTCAGCGCTTACACAGAGAATACTAATGAATCCATTGACAGAATTCTCTGGGTTTCATATGATTCGCCCCGTTCTACAGGATTTTGATTTGGGGCTATAGCTCAGCTGGGAGAGCGCTTGCATGGCATGCAAGAGGTCAGCGGTTCGATCCCGCTTAGCTCCACCAAATACGACTAATGTTGGTAAGTACAGTCATCAGTATTTGGCATTCAAAAACCTGAACCACATTCGTGGGGCTATAGCTCAGCTGGGAGAGCGCTTGCATGGCATGCAAGAGGTCAGCGGTTCGATCCCGCTTAGCTCCACCAAAATTATGAATCCCTGAAGACACACGTTTTCAGGGATTTTTCTTATGTACGCCCGCTCATATCTTTAAAAGAACGAATTACAAATTAATAACCTACTGAGATAAATACCAAACCAACCTATCAAAAATTAGACACAGATAACATTTTAATAAAAAGAACTATCAATGAATTGCATTGAACACTACTTTATGATGATAATCACTATTAGCTTTATTAGTTCTTCAGCATTGTATTTTGTTATACTTTTTTCCCAACGTAAAAATATTTACCTATTTTTAAATCTCTTTTTATCATTAATGACTTCTCTCTAATTTTTTCCATTAATAAATAATCAGTCAAAAAATTGGATTCAGCTTCATGTAATAATCCTCTTATTTTAAAATTTAAGCAGAATAAATTATAAAAAACACCTAATAAGGATAAACATGCAAAAAAAGACCTGGTTAAGAGATGTGAGATATCTATTTGTATTATCAAGTCCTATTATAATCACGCAGCTTGCCAGAACGGCAATGAGTGCTGTTGATGTTATTATGTCAGGCCACTATTCAACAAATGATCTGGCTGCTGTATCTCTGGGTAGTAGCATTTGGTTTCCTATCTTTATATTAGGTTATGGTGTTATTATTATGCTGTCTGCTGATGTTGCAGAGCACAGATCTAATAATGATATCGAGGGTATAAAAGAGAGTACGAATAACTACATATCTGCCTCACTCATTTTATCGATACCTATTATTATCTTCCTATTATCTGCGGTTAAAATTCTATCATTCATTGGTGTTGATGAAACTGTTGTTAATATCACTGAAGGTTATATCACTGCCATGGCATTTGGTGTTCCCGGAGTAATGATATTCAATGTATTTCGTTCCCTGTTGCAGGGACTTGAAGATACAAAAGTTGCAATGTATATCTCCAGTTTGTCTTTTGTTATTAATATACCACTCAATTATGCTTTCATCTTTGGTAAATTTGGTATGCCAGAAATGGGAGGTGTAGGAGCAGGTATAACAACAGCAGTTGTCAATACGCTCAGTGCAGTTCTACTTGTTGGTTATTTTTTGTATAAGAAAGAATATAGTAAATACAAGTTTAAGTTATCTCTTATCTTTAATGAAAAATTAAAGAATGTATTCGCTGTTGGTATTCCAAGCGGGTTAGCATTTTTTATTGAAATGATATTTCTTGATATCATTGCATTTGGTATTGCTACTCTTGGCCCTGTGCACATTGCTGCAAATAATATTTTATTCATTATATCGGCCATATTGTTCACCGTTTGTGGTGGTTTTTGCTCTGCAACGACAGTGAAAATCAGTTACTTAAACGCTAAAAAAGATATTCAATCAACATTACGTTTTGGAATTTTGGCCTCAGTTATAGTTGCATTAATATCTTTTATATTGTGTGCTGTTTTCTATCTGCATGCTGAATTTATTATTAGCTTGTATACAAATGATATTCTGGTGATAAATACAGCCGTTGGCATTGCGCTATTTTTATGTATTTTCCACTTTTTTGATGCTATTCAGTCCATCGTATCGGGTATTTTTCGAGGATTACATGAAACCAAAATAGTCTTCTATGTGCCTATCTTAGGTTATTGGTTTGTGGGGATCCCCTTGGGGTTTGCATTAGGGTTAACAGATCTCATTACTGAAAGAATGGGTTTGATTGGTTTCTGGTATGGGCTTGTTTTTGGGTTAATCATAAATGCGATAACACTTTCTATGATATTAAAAATGAAATTTAAAAAACTGGCAGCATAAATAGCATTAAGGATCGATGCCCAATGGATTTCGAGATGCAGCGCGGCGGCAAGGGAATGAATCCCCAGTTGCACAGTTATCTATGCAACTGGGGTGAGTGAAAATAGCTTCTCTCTTTGAATTTACTGGGCTGTATAACCGCCATCAATTGCGTAAAAAGCGCCGGTCGTAAATGAACTTTCGTCTGACAGCAAGAACGCCACCGTTTTCGCCACTTCTTCTCTGGTTGCCATACGCTTCATCGGATGGGTACTTGCCATCCATTCCCGGACTTCTGCGGGTAACGTTTGCATATGCGGAGTATTGACATAACCCGGCCCAACGGCATTGATTCGAACCCCTTTATCTGCAAATTCCAAAGCAGCCGAACGTGTTAAACCAAGTACGCCATGTTTAGTGGTTGTGTAAGGTGCTATGCCGGGAATACCTACGATACCATTGGATGAAGAAAGGTTAACAATAGCCCCTCCCTCACTTTGGATAATGGCCGGAATACCGTATTTCAGTCCGAAAAAGGTTCCGTTAAGATTGGTGTTAATCACATCATTCCAGTCATCAATAGAATAATCACAAATATTGATGCCATGCGGCCCTGTAATGCCAGCATTATTAACCAGCATATGCAATCCGCCGAACTGTTCTACGGTATTGTCAATCAACGCCTTGATTGAAAGATGATCCCTGACATCCGCTTCCATTGGGATAACATATTGCCCTGTCGGATCTATCCGCTGTGCTGTCTGTCTGGCGCGGGAAAATTGACGTCCGGTAATAATAACCGTCGCTCCCCGACGAAATAATTCCTCAGCAATACCTTCCCCTACGCCCGTTGTCGCCCCCGTTACAATTGCAATTTTTCCGTCAAAATAGTTCATTGTGATTCTCCACGTGAATAACGTTTGATCCATTGAATATGGCAAAACCAGATAATTAATTTCAGTTAATCACGTGAGATATTAATGCCATGCAATGAATAATGAAGAGACTCATATCACTCCTTAACAATAACGAGTGCTGAAGTTTTTGCTGAAAAATGAGGAAATTCTTTAACGATTAGGATTTTTTCAACGGTTTTACCAGCGAATCCAAGCCCTCAATCTTTATCGCAAGGGTCATTTCCATTAATGCGCCCAGTTTTCCCTGCGGAAATTCCCCCTTACGGGCAAACCAAAGCAAATATTCCTCCGGCAAATCAATCAGCATTCTCCCCTTATACTTGCCAAATGGCATCACTGTATTGGCTATCGCCAACAGATCTTCTTTGTTCATTATGTCGGCCTCATTTTCTTGCGGTAAAAAAAACTCTACATAAAAAAAGTGGCATCTGCCAAGACGCCACTTTCGATGAGTTTTATCAGATCCAGCTATGGAATTGATTAGATACTCAAAATCAGCCCAGTAATTGCCGCAGATAGGAAACTCACCAACGTTGAACCGAACAGTAATTTCAGGCCAAAACGTGCAACGGTATTACCTTGTTTTTCATTCAGTCCCTTAATGGCACCAGCAACAATCCCAATGGATGAGAAGTTAGCAAAAGAAACCAAAAATACGGACAGAATACCTTTTGAACGCTCACTCAATTGGGCTGCGATTTCTTGCAAACTCTGCATCGCAACAAATTCGTTAGAAACCAGCTTAGTTGCCATGATACTGCCCACTTTCAACGCTTCATCGCTTGGGATGCCAATGATCCATGCCAGTGGATAGAACACATACCCCAAACACTCCTGAAAAGTAATACCAAATACTAAGTGGAAAATTGCATTGATACCCGCAATCAGGGCGATAAAACCGATCAGCATCGCAGAGACAATCAAAGCAACTTTGAAACCTGCCAGAATATATTCGCCCAGCATTTCAAAGAAACTTTGCCCCTCGTGGAGGTTGCCCATATGGATATCTTCTTCACTCTCAATAGAGTAAGGGTTAATGAGCGACAATATGATGAAAGTACTAAACATATTGAGAATCAGGGCGGCTACAACGTATTTTGCATCCAACATCGTCATGTAAGCGCCAACGATGGACATTGATA
The DNA here is from genome assembly GCF_001037465.1 of Xenorhabdus khoisanae. GTDB lineage: Bacteria > Pseudomonadota > Gammaproteobacteria > Enterobacterales > Enterobacteriaceae > Xenorhabdus > Xenorhabdus khoisanae. The sequence goes on along the minus strand of NZ_LFCV01000006.1, from coordinate 18,616 downwards.
CCGTCGACATAGCCGTCGCTGCCATTGTGTACATCCTGCGCTCAGACATTTTGCCCAGCACATCTTTGTAAGCAATGAAGTTCTCTGATTGTCCCAGAACCAATGAGCTAACCGCATTAAAGGATTCCAGTTTGCCCATGCCGTTGACTTTAGACAGCACTGTACCTATCGCACGAATGATAATCGGCAGCACTTTGATGTGTTGCAAAATACCAATCAGGGCAGAGATGAAAATGATAGGACACAATACATTCAGGAAGAAGAACGCCAGATTCGCTTCTATCATGCCACCGAAAACAAAGCTGGTGCCTTTTGCTGCATAAGACAGTAAATGAACGAATAAGTTATCAAACCCTTTAACAATTCCCAAACCCGCATTAGAGTTCAAGAAGAACCATGCAAGGAAAAGCTCGATGATAAGCAACTGAATAATATAACGAATCCGAATATCCTTCCGATTATTACTCGCTAAAATCGCCAGGCCGCCAATCACAACCAATGCGAGACAAAAATGAAAAATATGAGACATAAAACGAACTCCGAACATGATGCTGCGCAAATTTATAACTGTATTTTATGTAACTCATAATAGTAAATTATGATGATTATCACATTAATTTACTATTTAAACGGCTAAAAATTCCGATTTAGCCAACCCGATCACACTTTCTCAGTCATACTTTTGAGTGAAAAGTGTATTATTCACCCAATAAACGAAGCATTTCTTCCTCATCAATCACAGGAATTCCCAATTCATTAGCTTTAACTAATTTAGAACCCGCCGCTTCACCAGCAATAACCAGATCGGTTTTCTTAGAAACACTACCTGTTACTTTCGCACCTAAAGCTACCAACTTATCTTTAGCCTCATCTCTGGATAGACGACTTAATGAGCCAGTCAATACAACGGTCTTACCGGCAAATGGGCTATCAACTTCATCTAAATGCGGGCTTTCAGCCGATTCCCAATGGATACCGATATTATTGACCAAATCATCAATGACTATCTGATTGTGCTCTTCGCTAAAGAAATTCACGACATGGCTGGCAACAACACCTCCGACATCCTGAACCGCAATGAGTGCCTCGGTATCTGCTGTACGCAGTTTTTCCAATGTGCCAAAGTGCGAAACGAGATTAGCAGCCGTTGCTTCGCCAACTTCACGGATGCCCAAAGAATAAATAAAGCGGGCAAAGGTGGTTTTTTTGGATTTTTCCAGAGCATTAATCACATTTTGCGCAGATTTAGGCCCCATGCGTTCAAGGCCAGTGAGCGTTCCAGCAGACAAACGGAAAAGATCAGCTGGTGTTTTGACATACTCTTTATCTACGAGCTGCTCAATGATTTTTTCACCCATGCCATCTACATCCATAGCCCGACGGGAAACAAAATGTTTCAACGCTTCTTTGCGTTGAGCTCCGCAGAACAAGCCTCCTGTACAACGAGCCACTGCCTCACCTTCAACACGTTCGATATCTGAACCACAAACCGGACAATGTTCCGGGAAGATGACTTCCTGACTTTCTGTTGACCTGTTCTCATGCACAACACCGACGACTTGTGGGATAACATCCCCAGCCCGGCGAATCACCACAGTATCACCAATACGCAGACCCAAACGTTCAATTTCATCCGCATTGTGCAATGTCGCATTACTGACTGTCACACCAGCCACTAATACAGGCTCCAAACGAGCAACTGGTGTAATCGCGCCTGTACGCCCTACTTGAAACTCAACGCCACGCACAATAGTCATCTGTTCTTGAGCCGGAAATTTAAAGGCTGTCGCCCAGCGTGGTGCTCTGGCCACAAATCCCAATGTTTCCTGTAACTCAAGGGAATCAACTTTAACGACAACACCATCAATATCAAAACCCAGCGTCGGGCGCTGTTTTTCAATGGCATGATAAAAATCCATCACTTGTTGAGTGCCCTGACACACTTTTATTTTGTTACTGACAGGCAATCCCCAATTTTTGAACTGCATCAAACGTTCATAATGGCTTGCTGGCAATTCCCCACCTTCCAGTACCCCGATACCATAACAATAGAAAGTGAGTGGGCGTTTGGCGGTAATTCTCGGATCAAGCTGGCGTAAAGATCCCGCCGCTGCATTGCGGGGATTGGCGAATACTTTATTACCTGTGCGACGTGCTTCTTCGTTGAGTTTTTCGAACCCGGCCTGCTTGATGAATACTTCACCACGGATTTCAACACGGGCAGGAATATTTTCCCCTTTCAAGCGCAAAGGAATGGCATGAATGGTACGAACATTCGCAGTAATGTTTTCTCCCGTTGTTCCGTCTCCACGTGTCGCAGCCTGTACCAATTCCCCATTTTCATACAATAAACTAACGGCCAGACCATCGAGTTTCAGTTCACAGCAAAATACCAAATCTCGACTATCTTTCAGACGATCGCGAATACGTTTGTCAAACGCCAGATAACTCCCTTCATCAAATACGTTATCCAAAGACAACATAGGTATTTCATGACGCACCTGTTCAAATGCAGTTAATGGGGCTGCCCCAACGCGTTGGGTAGGGGAATCTGCTGTAATCAGCTCTGGATATTGTTCTTCCAACGCTTTTAATTCCCGCATTAAACGATCATATTCTGCATCTGGGATCTCTGGCGCATCCATGACATGATACAAATATTCATGATGACGCAATGTTGTTCTTAGTTTGTTGATTTTTTCAATAATATTTTCCATGACTTCTCACCAGAGATGAAAAACCCCCGACTAGCGGGGGCTTGATACTAAAAAAAGGAATTATTCACCGGCATTAAGCGTGTTACGGATACGCGTCTTATAGAGCTCAATCATCTGTGGTGTCAGCATCTTGCGTTCACTATCCAGAACCACGCCTCCCACATCGGAAGCGATACGCTGTGCTGCTTGTAACATCAGTTTAAAATTCTGATTGGAATCACCATATGAAGGCACAAGCATAAACATGGAAACTCCGGGAGTAGTAAAATCTGTCATTCGATCGGGATCAAACGAACCGGGTTTTACCATATTAGCCAAACTGAACAATACAGCACCACTGCCTGATGGGTTCAAATGACGATGGAAGATATTCATGTCACCAAACCGGAAACCTGCCTGCAAAATGCTTTGAAATAACACTTCACCATTCAGTTCCTGCCCATGATGTGCAGCAACATGTAATACCAGTACAGTCTCTTTCTTGGTTTGCCCGGATTCAACCGCCCCTTCACTTTCAGGTAGTTTTGGCTGTCCTTCAATAGATTGTCCTTCAACAATCCCGGCTATCGATTCTGCCGTTCCTGCAACTTTTTGTTCAACTGCAACTTTTTGTTCAACCGGATCAAACAACCCAAGTTGCGGCTCTTCCTGTTGCCCATCGGCAACCTTCACTTTTGCTGCCGGTGCATCAGGATGGTGCCTTGCAAGTAAAGGATCGGAACCATCATCAGACATTGCTGCTGATGACTCAGGCTCACGACGTTCAATAACAGGCTCAGCACGATGTTCAGTGTGCGGTTTTACCGACTCCTGAGCATGTGATTTCGGCGTATTATCAAACAGTTCATCGCCATCATTATCTCTCAGCTCTTCCTGACGCTCCTGTTTATGACGTTTAACTGGGCGATCACGAAAGAGTGATGAACGCTCTTTACGGCTGGTCCACAACCCATGTAATAGCAAAGCTATTATGGCTATCGCACCAACAACGATTAATATCAGACGCAAATCCTGCATCATTGCTATCTCTGTTGTTTAAAGTCTGTTGTTTAAAGTAAGTGCCACTACGGCGGAATATTCTTTAGATAAGAGTATTTGTCAAATAAGACAAGTGCAAGTCTCTACATACTTTTCTTACCATAAAGAGATATATCCGCTGTTTTTTCGGATGTTTTTTACCCATAAAACGACTGGTCAGTAGAAAATCCTGCCTATATCATACCGTCTCAATCATCTGGGAGAGAATAAGAAAATATGACGAATTCGACAAAATTGCCAAAACGTCTGAGTGGATTTCATTATATTGCACAAGGTTGGCAACTGATAACCCGTCCTGGCATTAAGAGATTCGTTTTATTACCTTTACTGGCCAATATCTTATTGTTAGGTGGCTCATTTTGGTGGCTATATCAGAAACTAGGCGGCTGGGTACAATGGACGCTCGATAAAATACCAGACTGGATGCAATGGTTAAGTTATTTAATTTGGCCGCTTGCCGTTATTTCCATCTTATTGGTTTTTACTTATTTCTTCAGCACACTGGCTAATTTTATCGCCTCACCATTCAATGGATTGCTGGCAGAAAAACTGGAAGCAAACCTGACAGGCATACCTGCACTGGATACTGGCGTTATCGATTTACTCAAAGACACCCCTCGCATTCTAAAACGTGAAGTAGTAAAAATCCTTTACTATATTCCCCGAGCGATTGTTCTATTGTTGCTTTACTTTATTCCAGGGATCGGTCAAACCGTTGCGCCCGTCCTTTGGTTTATTTTTAGTGCGTGGATGCTGACGATCCAATATTGTGATTATCCATTTGATAACCATAAAGTTAGCTTTTCCACCATGCGCAATGCGCTGCGGCAAAACAAAATTGATAATCTCCAGTTTGGCGCGGCGGTAAGCGTACTGACCATGATCCCTATCGTGAATTTATTTATTATGCCAGTCGCTGTCTGTGGCGCTACCGCTATGTGGGTTGACCGTCACCGCGCTCAACACGCCCTGAATCATAGGCCATAAAACTGAGTTAACTCCCCTCCGTTACCTAAAAACACCCTGACAATTCTTAATATGTCAGGGTTGCCTATCATCATTTTCATCATCATTTCATCTTCTACTTCCGCAGAAGTCGCTATTTTTAGCCATAAAACGCTACAAAAACACAACAAATAGCATACAAATCATAAATAACCTAAATAACATAAAATAGCTATCTAATATTCTTTTATATAATAAGAATAGATTGAAACTTTATTTCCATAAATAAGATGTTAGCGTATGGTTAATCTGTATCTAACGGTATTTTAGGGGCAATCGAACAATGAGCAAAATTTATGAAGACAATTCGTTAACTATTGGTCACACTCCGCTGGTACGTCTGAAAAATTTCACTAATGGCCGCATCTTGGCAAAGATAGAATCTCGTAATCCCAGTTTCAGTGTAAAGTGCCGCATTGGTGCTAATATGATTTGGGATGCTGAGAAACGCGGTATTTTGACCAAAGATAAAGAACTTATTGAACCGACCAGTGGTAACACTGGGATTGCACTTGCCTATGTTGCAGCAGCTCGTGGTTATAAGCTGACATTGACCATGCCCGAAACGATGAGCCTTGAGCGCCGTAAGCTCCTGAAAGCCTTGGGAGCCAAGCTGGTACTGACCGAAGGTGCAAAAGGCATGAAAGGTGCCATTGACAAAGCCAACGAAATCCATAACAGCGATCCTAACCGTTATATACTCCTGCAACAATTCAGTAATCCAGCCAATCCAGAAATTCACGAAAAAACCACCGGCCCTGAAATTTGGGAAGATACCGACGGCAATGTAGATGTTTTTGTTGCGGGCGTAGGAACTGGCGGTACTATCACCGGGGTTGCTCGTTACCTGAAAAACACTCGTGGTAAACCCGTGACTATCGTCGCAGTAGAACCAGAAGATTCACCTGTTATCAGTCAGAAATTGGCCGGTGAAGAACTTAAACCAGGCCCACATAAAATTCAGGGGATCGGCGCTGGTTTCATCCCTGATAACTTAGATTTAACATTAGTTGACCGTGTTTTTAAAATCAGCAATGAAGAAGCTATTCAGATAGCACGCGAAGTTACTGAAAAAGAAGGCATTCTTGCCGGTATTTCTTCTGGAGCCGCTGTTGCAGCAGCAATCAAATTATCACAAGAAGATGAATACAAAGACAAAAATATTGTGGTTATTTTACCTTCTTCGGCTGAACGTTATCTGAGTACGGTATTGTTTGCTGATTTATCTAATGATTGAAAATCACGCAGTAATATTTTCTATTACATTGACAAAAAGGCACCTTAAGGGTGCTTTTTTGTGCATCAGATCAAACTTTAAAGCTTTCCTAGATGATTTATTCAAGTAGCTTTAGTATTTAACCAGTAATTATTTTGATGCACGAAATTAATCGCCAAGCCAACAGCTAAAAGATTATTCAATCCCGCTATGACTCGAATAGCGTGTATTAACACCAACTCAACAATTGAATGCATCAAGTGTGTTAATTTTTTGATAATGATTAATATACATTCGATCAATTTCAAGTTGTATTCAATTGAACCACAATTTGAAAAACGAAGGGTATACACCTTATTTCATTATCAATTTAACGGTTGTACAAGCCTAAGCGAATTCAGCTACACTAGCTTTAGAATTCTCTTAGCTTATCAACGAATATTTAAGTTATTGAGGAAATACTATGTTCCAGCAAGAAGTTACTATTACTGCACCAAACGGCCTCCACACTCGCCCTGCTGCACAGTTCGTCAAAGAAGCAAAAGGCTTTTCTTCTGACATCACCCTAACTTCTGGAGGCAAGTCTGCCAGCGCAAAAAGCCTGTTTAAACTACAAACACTGGGACTGACTCAAGGTACAATTGTAACGATTGCTGCTGAAGGCGATGATGCGCAACAAGCTGTTACACATTTAGTTAAACTGATGGGTGAATTGGAATAATCGTCCACTTATCAAACCAATTTATTTCATTCAGTTTATCCCCGGATTGATAAAATCTGGGGGTATTTAGAGCCTCCCCCTGAAGCTCAATGAAAGGTAATCATCCGCAGTAAGGTCATATAGTATGATTTCAGGCATCTTAGTATCACCAGGCATTGCTTTCGGTAAGGCATTATTGCTGAAAGAAGATCCGATCATTATCAACCATAAAAAAATTATTACAGAACAAGTCGAACAAGAAATTTCCCTCTTTAAACAAGGCCGCGATAAATCTTCCGCACAGCTAGAAATAATCAGAGAAACAGCCGAAAAAAACTTGGGTGCAGAAAAGGCCGAAATCTTCGAAGGCCATATTATGTTGCTGGAAGATGAAGAGTTAGAGCAGGAAATTGTTACTCTTATTAAGAAAAACCTGGCAACCGCAGATGCTGCTGTTTATTCCGTCATTGAAGATCAAGCCAAGGCTCTGGAAGAACTGGATGATGAGTATTTGAAAGAACGTGCGGCCGATGTTCGTGATATCGGTAAGCGTTTGCTGAAAAATATTCTGGATATGCCAATTATCGACTTAGGCTCGATTGAAGAAGAAGTGATTCTGGTTGCCAATGACTTAACTCCATCAGAAACCGCGCAACTCAATCTGGATAAAGTACTCGGTTTCATTACTGATCTGGGCGGCCGCACTTCCCACACCTCCATTATGGCTCGCTCTTTGGAATTACCCGCCATTGTTGGGACAACCAACGCAACCAAGCAAATCAAAAATGGCAGTTATCTGATTCTTGATGCGGTTAACAACCAAATTTACGTGAACCCATCTGATACCGAAATCGAGCAACTGAAAACCACAAAAAGCGAATACCTGACAGAAAAAACCGAGCTGGCAAAACTGAAAGATTTACCTGCCATCACACTGGATGGGCATCAAGTTGAAGTGTGCGCCAACATTGGTACAGTTCGTGATGTCATGGGAGCTGAGCGCAATGGTGCTGAAGGTGTTGGTTTATATCGTACCGAATTCCTGTTTATGGATCGCGATGCCCTGCCGACTGAAGACGAACAATTTGAAGCCTATAAAGCAGTAGCGGAAGCCGTTGGCAATCAAGCTATCATTATTCGCACGATGGACATCGGTGGCGATAAAGATCTGCCTTACATGAATCTGCCAAAAGAAGAAAACCCATTCCTTGGCTGGCGAGCAATCCGTATTTGCCTTGATCGTAAAGAGATCTTACATTCTCAATTACGTGCTATTCTGAGAGCTTCTGCATTTGGTAAACTTCGCGTTATGTTCCCGATGATCATTTCAGTCGAAGAGATTCGGGACTTGAAAGCTGAACTAACATTGCTCAAAGAACAATTACGCAATGAAAGCAAAGCATATGATGAATCGATTGAAGTGGGCATCATGGTGGAAACACCTGCTGCTGCAACCATTGCTCATCATCTTGCAAAAGAAGTTGACTTTTTTAGTATTGGGACGAACGATCTAACTCAGTATACTCTTGCGGTAGACCGTGGTAATGAGCTGATTTCTCATCTTTACAACCCAATGTCGCCAGCAGTGTTAAGCCTGATCAAGCAGGTTATTGATGCCTCACACGCAGAAGGTAAATGGACTGGGATGTGTGGAGAGCTTGCCGGTGACGAACGCGCCACACTGTTGCTTTTAGGCATGGGTTTGGATGAATTCAGCATGAGTGCGATATCAATTCCACGCATTAAAAAGATCATCCGTAATACCAATTACGATGATGCTAAGGCACTGGCAGAACAAGCTTTAATTCAGCCAACAGCACAGGAATTGATGGATTTGGTTGACACTTTTACCAGAGAAAAAACACTCTGCTAAACACATTAGCCAGAACATGGTCCCATTAAAACAATTAGGAGAAGATTCATGGGTCTGCTTGATAAATTGAAATCTCTGGTTTCAGACGATAAAAAAAACAGCGGCAGTATTGAAATTATCGCCCCATTGTCAGGTGAGATAGTCAATATCGAAGATGTTCCGGATGTTGTTTTTGCCGAGAAAATTGTGGGTGATGGCATCGCCATTAAACCGACCGGCAATAAAATTGTTGCTCCTGTTGATGGCACCATTGGTAAAATATTCGAAACTAATCATGCTTTTTCTATCGAGTCCGATAGTGGCATTGAGCTATTCGTACATTTTGGTATTGATACCGTTGAACTAAAAGGCGAAGGTTTTAAGCGCATTGCTGAAGAAGGTCAACGAGTACAGAAAGGCGATTTGGTTCTAGAGTTTGATTTGGCATTTCTGGAAGAAAGAGCTAAATCAACCTTAACTCCTGTTGTTATTTCCAACATGGATGAGATTAAAGAGTTATCTAAGATTAATGGATCAGTTGTCGTTGGTGAATCCGTCATCATGCGCATTAAAAAATAACCGATCATCTTAGTTTTTGGATGGTTCGTGAATCGCCACTGTTTTGTCAGGTATTTTACTCATTCAACCTGATAATACAGAGGCGATTTTTTATGCCAACCTCAATGGGTTCCAAAATACGGCATAATGATAAAGGGGAAAAATCCCTTAAAGCAGGACTCAGCTATCCAGATAAACATCCGTCAGTTATGCGAATTGGGAGAAACCAATTTCCACTTACCAAACGTAGAAATTCCCTCCAATAAAAAACGCTTAATTAAATACCCCTGTAGATAAATATCTATCACCGCGATCGCAAATAATTGCCACAATAACGGCGTCAGGGTTTTCAGCCGCGACGCGAAGTGCCCCGGAAACTGCGCCACCAGAGCTAACACCACAGAAAATACCTTCTTTCTGTGCCAATAAACGCATTGTCGTTTCAGCTTCCAACTGAGTGATATCTAAAATCTGATCCACCAGCTCTTTCTGGTAAATACTGGGCATATAAGCCGGGGACCAACGACGAATACCGGGAATATGGCTATTTTCTGCGGGTTGTAATCCTGTGATTTGCACTTTATCTGACTGAGATTTCAGGTAGCGACTCACACCTGTAATCGTGCCTGTTGTTCCCATACTGGAAACAAAATGTGTCACCCGGCCTTGTGTCTGTTGCCAAATTTCCGGGCCAGTGGTTTTAAAATGTGCCAGTGAGTTATCCGTGTTATTAAACTGATCGAGAACCTTTCCTTCTCCCTTTTTCTCCATTTCTTGTGCCAAATCTCGCGCACCTTCCATTCCCAACTCTTTACTGACCAAAATTAATTCCGCGCCATAAGCCCGCATTGATGCCTGTCGTTCGAGGCTCATATTTTCAGGCATCAGAAGTTTTAAACGATACCCCTTTACTGCCGCGATCATAGCCAGTGCAATGCCAGTATTCCCGCTCGTTGCTTCAATCAGGACATCACCGGGTTCGATTTCTCCACGCAATTCTGCTTGCTGGATCATTGAAAGTGCAGCCCTGTCTTTTACAGAACCCGCTGGATTATTACCCTCCAGCTTTACCCAAATTTCCGCATCAACACCTTCTGTGATCTGCTGTAATTTTACCAGCGGTGTATTACCTATAAAGTCTTCCAAGCTTGCCACAGTATTACCTAGTTCATATGAGAATGGATAAACCAACTAATCATATTCAGAATACGGTAGCAAGATATTAAGCAAAAAATCCCTGTTTCCCGTTATAGAAGGGACGCAAGGATTAATAATAAAAATGAATGAAATCAGGCCGATTCAGCCAGTCTTAAAGCTTTTAACGGCAAATCCCCCGTATATAAGCGAGCACCTGTTCCTCCAATAAAATAATAATCTCCTCTGGCCGGAAGAGATGAATTATCCTCCCAGACAACTGAGAGTAATTCATCTGCCCATCCTATTGGTTGGGCAGATAAGAGAGAAAAATGCCCGCGCGGGCTAACTTCCATGATCTGAACAGGCAAGGGGCAAGAAGCCGTTTGCTGTTTACTGAGTGTCATATCCCATGGCCGGAAAAAGACATCAACTTTCCCTTGATGCAAGGGAGTGATATCCAATGGGAAAATTCTCCCGCCAACCCAGAGCTGTGAACCTTTAATTTCACCACGAAATTTATTGATTTCCCCCATGAATTCGAGCACAAAGCGGCTTCCCGGTTCACGCCACACTTGCTGTGGTGTTCCGACCTGTTCAATGTGCCCGTGATTCATCAGTACCACTCTATCCGCCACTTCCATTGCTTCTTCCTGATCATGGGTGACAAACACGCTGGTAAATTTCAATTCTTCATGAAGCTGGCGCAACCAACGGCGCAACTCCATTCGTACCTGTGCATCCAATGCACCAAAAGGCTCATCCAACAGAAGGATTTGTGGTTCTACGGCCAATGCCCTTGCCAGTGCCACCCGTTGTTTTTGCCCACCGGAGAGCTGTGATGGATAACGGTCAGCCAAATGGGATAGCTGCACCATATCGAGCAATGCCATGACCTTACTACGCAACGCCTCGCTACCGGGGCGTTGGCGACGAGGAAGTACAGTCAGGCCAAAAGCCACGTTGTCAAACACCGTCATATGACGAAATAAGGCGTAATGTTGGAATACAAACCCGACACGCCGATCTTTCGCATGTACCCGGCTGACATCCTGACCGTGAAATTTCAATTGGCCTGAATTTTGCTGCTCAAGCCCTGCAATAATCCGCAACAATGTCGTTTTGCCAGAACCTGACGGCCCGAGCAGGGCGATCATCTCACCGGATTCGATATCCAGTGAAATTTCATTCAGTATCTGAGAACGACCAAAAGATTTACTGATTTTAGTGATTTCAATACTCATATTCTGCCCCCATATCCTACCCTTGCTGACGGCTCAAACGCCATTGCAACGCACTTTTGACAATCAGAGTAATAATCGCCATGACTGCCAATAAGGCTGCTGCCGTAAATGCGCCAACTGTGTTGTAATCCTGATAAAGAAGTTCAACCTGCAAAGGCAACGTATAGGTTTCTCCCCGAATCGATCCTGATACTACGGACACAGCGCCAAATTCCCCTATTGCCCGAGCGTTAGTCAAAACAACTCCATACAACAATGCCCAACGAATATTTGGTAATGTCACATGCCAGAACATCGTCCAACCGGAAGCACCCAGCAATATAGCTGCTTCATCTTCCTGACTGCCCTGACTCAACATCACTGGCACTAATTCACGAACAACAAATGGGCATGTTACGAATACGGTTACCAGTACCATTCCCGGCCATGAAAACATTAATTGAATGCCATAGTCACTCAACCAACTTCCCAACCAGCCATTGGCACCATAAAACAGGAGATAAAGCAGCCCTGCGACAACCGGCGAAACCGCAAACGGAATATCAATTAATGTCAGTAATAGTTGTCTGCCGGGGAATTGGAAACGCGTTACTAGCCATGCCGTCATCACACCAAAAACCAAATTGATGGGAACAGTGATAAGCGCAATCATCACTGTTAACCAAATAGCATGCAGCATATCGGAATCGAAAAGGTTCTGGGTAACGATGTCCAGCCCTTTGGAAAAGGCAGTCAGAAAAATCCACGCTATCGGGATCACCAGCAACAGAACCGAAAAAAGTATACCTGTGCCAATCAGCAACCATTTTCCCCAGTTTATCGGGGGATGTTGTGCCACTGTGTGTTCGGAAAACTCAGTCATCAATGTCCTCCTATCCGTTTCCCGAAGCGGCTTTGTAATACATTGACACTAAACAAGAGCAGTAATGACACGGCAAGAATGACTGAAGCAATTGCACTGGCTGCCGGATAATCAAATTCTTGCAAGCGAACAAAAATCATTAAAGAGACAACCTCGGTTTGCCAGGCAATGTTGCCCGCAATGAAAATTACAGCCCCAAATTCCCCCAGACTGCGGGTAAAAGAGAGCACTGTCCCTGCAATCAATGCTGGTGAAACCTCCGGCAAAATAACCCGCTGAAAAGTTTGCCAGCGCCTTGCTCCCAATGTCTGCGCGGCTTCTTCATATTCCGGCCCCAGTTCTTCAAGCACTGGCTGTACAGTACGAACAACAAAAGGCAAACTGGTAAATGCCATTGCTACCGCAATGCCCAGCCAAGTATTCGTGACTTTGATATCAACATGACCAAGCCAGGCACCATACCATCCGGTTGCAGAGAACAACGTTGCCAACGTTAAACCTGCAACTGCCGTCGGTAAAGCAAACGGCAAATCCATCAAACCATCAAGTAAACTGCGTCCCGGAAATTGGTAGCGCGTTAATATCCATGCCATCAGCATGCCAAAAATCATATTGAACAGACTGGCAACCGCAGCCGCCAACAATGTCACCTTATAAGCGGCAACAACTTGTGGGTTGGCAATCACCTGCCAATATTGCTCCCACGTCATACTGGAAAGCTGTACCACCAAGGCACTTAATGGCAATAACAAGATAAGGCAGGTATAAAACAGACTACAGCCCAAACTCAGCCCAAATCCGGGCAAGACGCGTTTGCTGAATCCCCACATCATTTACGCCCTTCCATCAATAATTGATCAAGCGTTCCACCAGTACTGAAATGCGTTTTCATCACTTGAGGCCAGTTACCGAATTGTTCTTCCAGACGAAACAATTTGGTTGCAGGAAAACGGGATTGCTGCATTTTCATGACATCTTTATCAACAACACGATAATTAAAGTTGACGATGATCTGTTGTGCTGCCGGACTGTACAGATAATTTAAATACGCTTTAGCGACAGCTTCCGTTCCGTTCTTCCGGACATTTTTATCAACCCATGTCACGGGGAATTCAGCCAGAATATTCACTGGAGGCACAACCACTTGATAATTATCTTCACCATATTGTTTGCGGATATTATTGACCTCAGATTCAAAACTAATCAGAACATCCCCTAACCCACGCTCAATAAACGAAGTGGTTGCTCCACGCCCGCCAGTATCAAACACCTCTACATTTTGCAAAAAGCGCTGCATCTGTTGGCGTACTTTCTCTGTCTCATGTGAATTTTGCTTTTGAAAAGCGCCCCATGCCGCTAAATAGGTATAACGGCCATTACCTGAGGTTTTTGGGTTTGGAAAAATCAGTTTCACATCATTACGCACTAAATCATCCCAATTCTGGATATGCTTAGGGTTATTTTTGCGTACCAAGAAGGCCATTGTGGAATAATATGGTGAACTGTTATTCGGCAAGCGCTGCTGCCAGTTGGCGGGGATCAAATTGCCGCGATCATGCAGTATCTGAATATCCGTGACTTGGTTATAAGTGACTACATCGGCCCGCAATCCATGCAAAATAGCCAGCGCCTGTTTAGAGGAACCCGCATGTGATTGCTTTATCGTTAATTTATCCTGTGGATGTTGTTCATTCCAATGTTTCTCAAATACGGGATTCAAGCTCGAAAATAACTCTCTCCCAATGTCGTAGGAACTATTCAGCAATTCGACAGCCAAGGCGTTGGTGCTATAAGCACTGAGACTGACCAAAAATGATATGGCAGCCAACCGGCTTAATAATTTAATTTTTATTGTCATTATCTTCATCTAACACCTTACCCATCACGCAATTAAACAACAATTTCTTCTACACCCAATAGATTTCAAGTTGCAGAGCAACGGTAAGAAAAGCGAATCCTCAAAAGGATAGCTGTCTCTATGTTTATAACTACGTAACCAAAGGTGAGTGAGCGTAGCCAACAAAGCAGCAACTTGAAAGATGAAAGGTATACTGTATCCAGAATATTTATAACAGGATAGCTAACTATCTACTGTTTTATATACCAAATTCTTATGAGAAATGATGAAACGCGATAAGGTACAGGGAATGTAAGGTTACTCATTTAGGATGATAATAGTAAAGTGCAGGTAATAACGATTTTGGCTATCTCCCTTGATATACAGGTGGAAAAAAGAGAGTTTTACTTTAATAAAAACTCTCTTAGATATTTTATCAGGGTTTCCAGATAATACGTGAAACCTTCCAATCTTTCAGAACATCATCAGAAGGCAATAATCCTTCAGGGCCATCCCAAATTCCGGTAAAAACATAGCTGACATGCTGACTTTGCGGAGCACGACAGATAACCGTAGGTTGCATGGTGAAATCATTGGATCTCTGGCATGCACCAAATGCCTTTCCATACAGCTCGGAGAAAGGTGTTCCTATTTTCGCTCCCCAAACCGTTTTAATTCCCTCATCCAATACATCAATGCGATTAACCTTTCCATTGACCAGACCATAAAATTCGAGTTTTACCTGATCGCCTTCCATTCCCTGAATCACGCTAACTAATTGACCACCTTGCGTTTCCATACCACTACGCAGTCGATATTTATCTCCCAAGCCCTGTTCAATTGCGGATTGGGTTATATCTGTCTGTTTATTGATTTCTCCAACCCCTTGTTCAGAGACACTCAGAGAACTGCCAAACCAGTTTAAAGGTGATAAAGAAGACCATGAAAACCCCGCTGTCCCGGCACAAGCGGTTAACAAAAATGAGCATACAACTAAGCTACTGAGTGTAATGATCCGTTGTTTAGGCAGGAAATTGAATACGAAAAATTTATCCATCACTATTTTTACCTTGAAATTTTTTACCCTGAAGTCTCTATGGGCAGTAATTTGACATCTATCAGACCACATTTTCAAAAAAACATTCCATTGTAAATACAAAACCATTCATCAATAGAAACGTAAAATCGATGTTAATAACACATTAATAATATGGCATTGCTGATCTATTTAAAAAACAAACAGTATTGTGAATCAATGTTCACAAATATACAGTCAGGAGAAAACAATGAATCTGCCTGAAGGACAATATATTGATTACCAGTTGACCTCTAACTGGTATGTATTAGAAGGAAAATCTGAAACTTCGATTCCTGAAAAGTATTATATCTTTAAAGATAAAGATGGACACATTCAGGCTAAAATTATATTTGATATAGATAATAAAAAGCCGAACTTGTCAAAGGATCTTCTTGTTACAAAAAACAACCACATGAGAAATTTGACTCACTCCATAAAAATCATAGTAAAAAAACTAATGGCTGAATAACATATATAATGCCCAGCCATTTTATATTCTTTATATTTTAATCAATAATCAAGCGCTTACTAAAAATGGCACTTTCCTGCCCCAAATAATCATATTCCATCTTTTCACACATACAAATTGTTGCATCATTTTCTTCTGGAACCATGATCAAAATACTTGGACAGCCTCTTGCCAATAATTTCTTTTCTAAACGGGCAATCAACGCATTCGCTATTCCCCTGCCCCTGAATTCAGGATGAACGCCCAAATAATACGCATGCCCTCGATGCCCATCGTAGCCACCCATAACTGTACCAACCACTTCCCCGGCAACTTCAGCAACCAAAAACAAATCAGCATCATGGGTTAATTTACGCTCAATGTCTATTTCTGGATCATCACCAGAATTAATCAAATCACAGCGTTCCCAAAGTGTGATGACGGCTTCAAAGTCGTCTTGCCGAAATACCCGAATTTCCATAGTGAGTAAGCCTATCTAATAAGCAGTTGAATCAACGTTAATTATCACTGCTTTTATTTTGGAATCAATATGAAAATGCGTTTACTGATACTAACAGGTATACTGCTAATATTCATAAACTAACCAAAATGAAAGCAGAAATGAATATACCTAATATATCTCAAGTTAAAGATTTTTTCCTCTCATTACAGGATCAAATCTGTAAACAACTGGAGCAAATTGATGGTCACTCAACATTCATAGAAGACTGCTGGCAACGGGAAGAAGGCGGCGGTGGACGCAGTCGTGTGTTAACCGCTGGCGGCATTTTTGAACAAGCCGGCGTAAACTTTTCGCATGTCATGGGAAAATCAATGCCGGCCTCTGCCACAGCTCATCGCCCAGAATTAGCCGGTCGCAGCTATCAAGCGATGGGCGTTTCCCTTGTTATCCATCCGCTAAACCCCTATATCCCAACCAGCCATGCGAATGTACGCTTCTTTATTGCTGAAAAAGAAGGAGAATCGCCTTTATGGTGGTTTGGCGGTGGTTTCGATCTCACCCCTTATTATGGTTTCAAAGAAGATGCCATTCACTGGCATAGCGTCGCCAAGACTTTATGCCAACCGTTTGGTGATGATATTTATCCAAAATATAAAGAATGGTGTGATGATTACTTTTTTATAAAACATCGAAATGAACCGCGTGGCATTGGCGGCTTATTTTACGACGATTTAAATACACCTGATTTTGATACCTGTTTTAATTTTACACAATCTGTCGGCAACAAGTTCTTGTCTGCTTATTTACCGATTGTAGAACGAAGAAAAAATATGGCTTGGGGTGATCGTGAAAGACAATTTCAATTATATCGTCGAAGCCGTTATGTTGAGTTCAATTTAGTTTGGGATAGAGGAACTCTCTTTGGTCTGCAAAGCGGTGGCAGAACTGAATCAATATTAATGTCTATGCCGCCGTTGGTACGTTGGGAATATGGTTATACTCCGGAACCTAACTCTCCAGAATCTGAATTATATAATTCATTTCTGATAAAAAAAGATTGGGTTTAACAATTAAGAACAGGAATATATGATTATCTCTGTGTTCCTGTTTTATATTTTCACTTCTGAAACCTCCCATTAAATAGATCAGATAATTATCAGAACATTAATAAAATTGTTCATGGTTTTTCATTGGCAATACCCTGCCATAAAAAATCAATATTTCCCCTAATGACTCACTCTCTAATTACAGTTAGTATTCAATCCGGGCCCGAAAAACAAACACAATATCTAATAAAAATAGAGGGGATTATCATGAGCAATAATCAAATCAACAAATACAGCTTAATTCCTCCATTTGTTTTGGAACAAATATCTAATGATTGTGATGAATGTACTAATCAATATGTATCAAAAACATTAGATCATGTTTATCACTTAATGAGCGCAACCGTTGAAGAGGATTTCCTTCATCAAGAAGATAAAATAGAATCAGATGATAAAATAAATCGCACTATTTATGATGCCAAAAATAAAGAGGAATTCCCCGGCGAAAAACTGTCTCGAAGTGAAGGCATGCCTGAAGACAAAGATGTTGCTGTCAATGAAGCTTATGAGTATCTGGGTAAGACTCATGAATTTTATAAAAACATTTTTGGCCGCAACTCGCTCGATAACAAAGGGCTAAAACTAGTTGCCACAGTGCATTATGGTAACAATTATTTGAATGCGTTTTGGTCCAGAAAACACATGATATTCGGCGATGGAGATGGAAAATACTTTAATCGTTTTACTTCCGCTATTGATGTTATAGCACATGAACTGACTCATGGTGTGATCGAAAGCGAAGCAGATCTTGATTATTTCTACCAATCCGGTGCACTAAATGAATCCATCGCAGATGTGTTTGGTATTATGGTGAAGCAGTATGTAAAAAATCAAAAGGCAAGCGAATCTGATTGGTTATTAGGGCAAGGTTTGTTAGGGCCTAAGTTTAATCCGGAAAATAAGCCTGATGTTGCCTTACGCAGTTTTATTCATCCAGGAAAGGCTTTTTCCGGAGACAGACAAGTTGCTCATATGGATCAATATAAAGAACTTCCCTTCACCATAGACAATGGCGGTGTTCATATATATTCAGGTATTCCTAACAAGGCATTTTATTTAGTAGCGACTGAGTTAGGTGGTTATACCTGGGAGCGAGCAGGCAAAATATGGTATCAAACTTTGCTGGATAAACGCTTATATCCTGATGCAGATTTTGAGGATTTTGCCAAACTGACAATTGAAAATGCTGAAGAATTATTTGATAAGGAAATTTCAGATATTGTTAGTAACTCTTGGAAAGAGGTTGGTATTTTACTTCCTGAAAATGATTAACTCAATATTAATACAATATCAATTTAGGTTAAAAGAAGTAACCTTAAGATAACACTAAAATAAATAATAAAGGATTAAAGATAATC
>NZ_LFCV01000005.1 GCF_001037465.1 Xenorhabdus khoisanae | reverse complement strand
CGTTAGCTATTAGTCATGTCAAGCCAATTGTATTTATAAGTTATTATTATCAGATGTGAAATTCATTTATTCATTACTTTCTGTTTTGATTGTTCTTTTATTTGAATTTTTTAATTTTCTGGTTTATCAAGTCTTACTTATAAAAAATAAGTTATTTGTTTTTATTAAGTGCATTAATATTATTGGTGTTGGTTTGAGGTCGTTAATTGGTTAACATCGATTGTTTTTACTGCAATATAAGGCGTGGTATTAATAGGGTATGTGCCATTAAGAATAAATTAAAGGCGTTGTTTGTTAATTTGGTGAGTGATGAAGTAAAACTTTCCTTTAAATTTTTGAGTTATCATTCCATTTTATTGATGTGTTACTAAATTTAATGTTTCTCTTTAAAAATATTATTTACCCTTTTAAAGGGCTGTGCTCAAAATTTTTACATATTGTATATATGCTTTGGTTTCTGTGCACAGTCCGTGTTTGGGGTTGCCTGATGGAATGGAAATGTTTCCTTATCCGGATAAATAACCTTTCCTGTTCGTAATGGCTGCTGAGGATTGTTCAACAAAATTTTTATGTGGCACCAGTATTCAGCGTAATTGGAAATATCTGACGGATAATCATTGATAAAAATAAAAACTAACATACAATCACCATGGTAACTAATTTATTAGTGGAGGATTGGTATGGAAAAGTTTACTGATAAATTAATTAGCCTCGATAGATTTATTTTACGGATAGTGCGTTTCCTTTTGCACGCATTTATTATCTTTTTGATCGGCATTATTCCAGGAGTATTGGGGTTTTTCTTGATTGAAAGCCATGCTATACCCGATGCAATATTGAATTCTGTTTCAATGATTGGAACTCAAAATTTGCACATTGAGCCAGTCAGTATGCTGGGAAAATATTTTGCAGCCATTTATGGACTATTCCTTCAGGCTATCTTTTTCATTGCAGTTGGGATGGTAGTGACACCTTTTGTCCATCGAATACTGCACAATTGGCATATTGATGATGATGATGAGGAGGAGGATGCACGAGATAAATAGTTTATTTTTTATTTGTACTTTCATTTTTTAAACTGCAATTTTGGAACTATGAGTTATTATTTATATAACGCGCTAAAAACTGGGGAGTTACTGTGGTGAACATGGGGTTTTTAATGAAACATGGTGGTGATGTTGTTCAACCTCAGATATGAGTTTTTTCTATAAATTTGGGTAGATAGAGAGCGAGATCATGAATCAAGGTCATTGTTTATGTGGCGCTGTTGGTATAAAAACTGGTCAAGGCATTGAGGAAGTTAACGCATGTCATTGTAAAATATGTCAAAAATGGAATGGAGGTCCATTTCTATCTGTAGACTGTAAGGATGATTTACAAATAGAGGGGGCTGAAAATATTTCAACATATTTATCGTCAGAATGGGCAGAACGAGCTTTCTGTAAAAAATGTGGCACACATCTTTTCTACCACTTACATCATCCCAGTGCTTATTATGTTCCAGTTGCCTTGTTCGAAAATAATCATTCTAGTAAATTATCCCGCCAGATTTATGTAGACAGCAAACCTAAGTATTATAATTTTGTTGAAAAAACGCCGATGTTGACTAAGCAAGATATCCTTAATTTATTTAAATAATTGTTACAATACGAATGGGGTAGTATTACCCCATTCGTATTATGGTGGATTAAAGCGGGCTATTATGAATAATATATTTATATGTTGTTCTGAAAAGTATTAAACAAGGCTGTGTGGTTAAAATATTTCATAATAAACGGAATGATTAAAATAATTTACTTTATTGATATGTAACAATTTTCTTTCTGTTTCGTACTAATGTTAGTATAATCCGTTAATTCATCAAAAAGATCTCTCTCTCATTCGAGAGAGAATGCTGTCTTCTTTCTAAATTATTTTATGAAAATCATGAAGATAAAATAAGCATATTGGCTTGGTTTGGGATCTTATTAATTTATCACTATTTCAGTGGGTATTACGTTAGTGGAGATGTTGTTTGATTAATGTTTTATTAGTTGATGACCATGAACTGGTTCGCATTGGCGTGAAAGGTATCCTTGATGATGCAAGAGGAATCAAAGTCGTAGGAGAAGCTGGCAGTGGAGAAGATGCGGTCAGATGGTGCAGATCAAACAGCACAGATGTTGTGATTATGGATATGGGAATGCCCGGAATCGGGGGGCTTGAAGCAGCCAAAAAAATTATCCGCTATTCACCTGATATACGGGTGATTATGTTAACTATCCATACTGAAAGCTCTTTGCCGACAAAAGTGATGCAAGCAGGAGTTAGGGGGTATTTGAGCAAAGCAGCAACACCGCAGGATATGATTAATGCGATTCGAACAGTTTATGCTGGTCAACGCTATATTTCCCCAGATATTGCCCAGCAGATGGCGCTCAATCAATTATCCCCTCAAAAAGAAAACCCATTGGATGAACTTTCAGAGCGTGAATTACAAATCATGACAATGATAACTCAAGGTCGTAAGGTTAATGAGATTTCTACACTGCTTAATTTGAGTCCTAAAACAGTGAATAGCTATCGTTATAGAATGTTCAGTAAACTAAATATCAATGGTGATGTAGAATTGACCCATATAGCAATACGCTGTGGATTGCTTGATACACAAGATATAGTGAACCACGGTGGGTGAGAAAATTTGATGGGTGGAAATCGTGGCAGATCAATTTGATTCAAAGATATTTTTAAAAACAGTCACTAGTCAGCCGGGTGTTTACCGAATGTATGATGCCTCTGGTACGGTGATTTATGTTGGCAAAGCCAAGGATCTGAAAAAACGGTTATCCAGCTATTTTCGGACACAAGTTAGCAGTCGTAAAACAGAATCACTGGTGAAAAATATCGTTCAGATAGATGTCACAGTTACCCATACAGAGACTGAAGCCCTTCTGCTCGAACATAACTACATCAAACTTTATCAACCTCGCTATAATGTATTGTTGCGGGATGATAAATCTTATCCTTACATTTTCTTAAGTGGTGATATCCATCCTCGCCTGACATTATACCGTGGAGCTAAACATGCGAAAGGGGAATATTTCGGGCCATTTCCTAATTCCCACGCTGTGCGTGACACCTTGATTTTATTGCAGAAACTATTTCCTATCCGTCAGTGTGAAGACAGTGTGTATCGCAACCGCTCAAGGCCTTGCCTGCAATATCAGATTGGCCGTTGCCTTGCTCCTTGTGTTAAGGGGTTCGTAACAGATGAAGAATATCAGCAGCAGGTTGAATATGTTCGCTTGTTTCTAGCGGGTAAGGATCAACAAGTGCTGACTGAATTGGTTGATAAAATGGAAAAAGCCAGCCAGCAACTTAAATTCGAAGATGCTGCTCGTTACCGTGACCAGATTCAAGCTGTACGACAAGTGACTGAACGGCAATTTGTTTCTGGTGAGGGGGATGACCTTGATGTTATTAGTGTCGCCTTTGAATCAGGTATGGCCTGTGTACACGTATTATTTATCCGTCAAGGAAAAATATTGGGCAGCCGGAGTTACTATCCCAAAATTCCTGTTGATACTAAATTAGATGAAGTCGTACAGACTTTCCTTGGTCAATTCTATCTTCAGGGCAGTCAAAACAGGACATTACCGACAGAAATTTTGTTGGACTTTGCGTTACCTGAAAAAGAACTGTTGGAAACATCACTTTCTGAATTATCGGGCAGAAAGATCTATATCCAAGCGCGCCCAAGAGGCGATCGAGCGCGTTACCTGAAATTGGCACGTACTAACGCAGCCACTGCATTAACCACGAAACTCTCCCAGCAATCAACAATCCATCAACGCTTAGAATCACTTGCTGCATTCGCAGGTCTTACAAAAATTGGGCGTATGGAATGTTTCGATATCAGCCATACAATGGGAGAACAGACTGTTGCATCCTGCGTTGTTTTTGATAGTAACGGCCCTGTGCGTGCAGAATATCGTCGCTATAATATTACGGGTATCACACCCGGAGATGATTATGCGGCGATGAATCAAGTTTTACATCGTCGATATAGTAAGGCGATTGATCAATCCAAAATTCCAGACATCATCTTTATTGATGGTGGTAAAGGGCAACTCGCACGGGCAATAGAAGTTTTCAATTCTTTGGACGTTGAATGGGATAAAAATCATCCCAAGCTGATTGGTGTTGCGAAAGGAAGTGATCGCAAAGCAGGGTTAGAAACTTTATTTTTTGAAGCGGGGGGTGAGGGCATGGCGCTTCCTCCTGACTCACCAGCCTTACATGTTATTCAACACATTCGGGATGAATCTCATAACCATGCCATCACTGGCCACCGTCAGCGCCGAGAAAAAGTGAAAAAGACCAGTACACTGGAATCAATAGCAGGCATAGGGCCGAAACGCAGACAAATGCTGCTAAAATATATGGGTGGATTACAGCCTTTACGCAACGCAAGTGTAGAGGAGATCGCAAAAGTGCCTTCTATTTCTTATGCATTGGCAGAAAAAATCTATAATGCGTTGAAACACTAAGAGTATTGATGCACCATACTGATAAACTTTACATGGCCAGATAGTTACTAAGCATTATGCAATTAAATATTCCAACATGGCTTACCCTGTTTCGTATTGCCTTAATCCCATTCTTTGTTTTGGCATTTTACCTGCCATTCCAATGGGCACCGATGTTGTGTGCCAGTATCTTTGTTATCGCTGCTGCAACGGATTGGTTTGATGGCTTTCTTGCCCGTTTATGGAAACAGACAACGCGCTTTGGGGCATTTCTTGATCCGGTAGCAGATAAAGTTATGGTTGCCACTGCGTTGGTGCTTATCGCAGAACATTATCATACGTGGTGGATCACACTGCCTGCTGCGACAATGATTGCTCGCGAGATCATCATATCCTCTCTGCGTGAGTGGATGGCAGAATTGGGAAAACGTAGCAGTGTGGCTGTTTCATGGCTGGGAAAAATAAAAACCACCGCACAAATGGCGGCATTAGTGGCTTTATTATGGCGTCCTTGCACTGAACTGGAAGTGGGGGGATTTATCTTATTATATGCAGCTGCGGTATTGACGTTCTGGTCCATGTTTCAATATTTGAGCGCCGCATGGGTTGATTTGCGTGAAGGTTGATCGAAGTGACGCAAAAATCAGCGAACGGACGGATTTTCTAAATAATTGTGTTGACTCATTTCGTGAAATAAGTAGAATGCAACGCATCGAACGGCACATGAGGTTTACGAAACAAGTTAAGTAAATCAACAAGTTCGAAGAAGAGCGGGAATAGCTCAGTTGGTAGAGCACGACCTTGCCAAGGTCGGGGTCGCGAGTTCGAGTCTCGTTTCCCGCTCCAAAAAGGCGCGTTGGCAGAGTGGCCATGCAGCGGATTGCAAATCCGTCAACCTCGGTTCGACTCCGGGACGCGCCTCCAAATTCAGCCCAGGTGGTGAAATCGGTAGACACAAGGGATTTAAAATCCCTCGACCTTTAGGTTGTGCGGGTTCAAGTCCCGCCCTGGGCACCATATAAAAACTTGCTGATAAAACAGTGAGTTAGGGTTAGAAAGAGCCACCTTTACGGTGGCTTTTTTCTTTGATGTAAATCACATTCCTAATAATTTCCTAATATCTTTGCCTAATATCCTTCGGTGTGTTGTCCGCCAACAACCGGAACCACTTCAATTTTTCTGTCGTATCTTGCCGTCTGGGTAATATTTTTATGACCCGAAATCACCTGCTTCTCTGCCAGCGTACCGTCCAGATCTGAAACCCCTTTCGCCTTTAAATCATGAAACGTGAAGTTAAAATCCAATTCTGGAAAAGTTTCTTTCGCGATATTTCTTGCTTTCTTCCAGCGGCTGTTAAAACCATCACGGGTATATTTATGCCCCGTGGCCTGACAAATCACATACATACTGACAATACCCGGCTCGGTAATTAAGGTGTCACTCAGTTTTACCGCCTCTTTTAAGCGTTTCGTCCAGGCCTTAATTTGTTGTTTTCCGGTTTTACCCTGCCGGATAAAGATCCCTTTTTCCATTAACTGTGCGCGGGTGAGTGACAAAACATCGGCTTGTCGTGCACAACATAAATAAGCCAGTTCCATTGCCATTCTAACAACGGCAGGGGCGACGGAATAAAGCGCATTATATTCAGCATCGGTGATATACCGTTCTCGCGCTTTCTCCTTGTATTGTTTCACGCCCTTACACGGATTGCCTTTGACCATGCCCCGCTCATAGCCCCATTTGTAGACCCGGGAAAAGAAAGTTTTCTCGCGGTTGGCCTGCGTTCTGCTCTTCAGGCCGCGTTTGTCCATGTATTTTCTGACGTGTTCAGGTTTCACATTGTCCGGTGCCATTTTCCCGAACACAGGGGTCAGCTTGTTGGCATATTTCCGATAATCTTTTTTAGTATCTGTGGCCAGATCCTGAAACGTGGCTGAAGCCAGAAATTGTTTGATTAACTCTGACACGGTGTTTTCCTCTCGTGACATGTCACTGATAACTTTTTCATATTCCGCCCAGATAACTGAAAGCGGGGCGTCCAGAGGACAGAGGGAAATCGATCCTCCTCTGGCCGGATGAAATTCAAATTTGGTTTTTCCCCGATAGACCCGTTTGGGTAACTTAGCATCGGCGGCGTTCTTCCTTGTTCTGGCCATAATTACATGTTCTCGAAATCGGGCTCTTCGGCAGGCTTAGAGTAACGGGTGGCAATCATAGGGTTGTTAAAATGCGTCCAGGTTGTTCTGGGTTTATTGTCTTGGCGCGCGATAAAGAAAATGCCATGTTTGGCCAGTACTTCACATTGTTTGGAAGGGATTTGATACCCAGTCAGTTCTTCCATTTCTTCATCGGTGATAATGTCGCGATTTATTTCCATGGTCTTGGTCTTGCCTCATCATCAATAGAATGAACAGATCAGCGGTGTCACAGGCGCGGGTAATCTCGGCCTGACTGCAGGGCGTGTTTTTGACACTGGCCGCTAATCGTCCCAGTTTGATATCGAAGTTAGTTAATAGTTGTTGTCCCGGTTGCCAGGGCTGCATGATGGTGCTCCGTTCAGTGGATGTCCCATCATGCTAGTCATTACATGGCCAAGTTTCTGATTAGGCTTAATCAGTTTTACGGGCGGAAGATGGACTGTCGGGTTCAGTGCGCTCAACCGGCTCGATTTTGACTTCGGGCGGGAAGTCGTAGAAGACGGCGCAGCGGCGGTCAGTGATGATTTGACCGCTTGTACCATCGGGCAGGGTGAGTCTGATGGGATGGTAACGTTTATGTTGATGTTTAAGCATGGGTCTGGCCTCTTTTTATACTGCGATTTGGTCTGATTTTCTGGCTTTGTTTAGCTACGGCTATTTTTATCCGTGCCAGATTAATGGCGGTGGGTTTATGTTGTATGGATACGGCGTGATAGAAATTGTTTATGACGCCATGTTCCTTGTTCGTGAGCATCAATAAGTTATCAATCTGGCAATTTTGCGGGTTGCCATCTTTAAAGGTCAGGATAGTTCCCGTGGGGCGTTTGCCATGATGTGCTTCCCAAATAACATGGTGTTTATGCCGCCAGATATTGGGGTCAGCCACTTTTATTTCGGTATAACCCTCACGAGTTATCCGCTCCGTGCCTACCGGACGTTTATTCCATGCCGGCTGACCTTTCTTAAATGAACCGGCATTGGGCCTGGTTAATCCTTTGGTACCGGCATTAGCAGGGCGGTTTCCTGTGCGGAATTGTCCGCTGCGGCCTGTACGCAATCCCAGTCTTTTTCTTAAACCATTAATCGCTTCGTTAGAGCGGTTAACAGAAAAAGCGTGGTTGAACCGGGTGGTCAGTTCGTTTAATGGCAACAGGTAGTTGGCTTTCATCCAGCTTTCCATTTCAGGGGAATACACAAATCTCTGGCTCATGATCGGCCCTCCAGATATTTGGGGGCGGACTTGATTTCATGATTACCCAGGGCCTTTTGAACTTTAAGCGCCAGGTGTCCGTTGCCGACGATTTGGGTGGCCACATCAGAAATGGCTTTTGCCCGCCGGATTTCCGTTTCTAACACTTCGTTGGAAAGATCTTCGTCAGACAACCGTTCTAATTGCGCAAAAAGATGGTTATTCAAATCTTCAAGCGTATTTTTCATGATGTTTACTCCCTCAATGTAATTGACCGTTACGGGAACCCGCACTGAGTTGGTTTATCAGGGCAGTTTCCAGTTGTTCCAGGGTGGCCTTTTCCATGGGCGAAAAATCTTCGGTTCTGTCTGCCGACCAGGTCACTTCGCACTGCCCAATTTCTTCGTTATAAAAGATACTGACTTCAAGTCTTGCTGCCATAATGTCCTCCGTAATGCCCGAATCATCGGGCATAAACTGATGGTTAACGAACCTGCAAACTTCTTTCCCCGATTTCAATATGCGCGCCCGGCACAACTTCGCCACGTTCAATAGCCTCTTTGATGGCTTTTTTATCCGGTGCGGTAATGGTCTGAACATCCACTAATTCATCGGGCAATAACATCTCATTATCGATAATGACTCTGGCGACGCCCTGACGCGCACTGAAGGTATTTTTCGTGGTCTTAAGGCTGTTCAGTTCTGCTTTCAGTAAGCAATCCAGCACATATTTCTTAAGGTGTTTGACCTGACCCTCAAAGGATTTTTTACGTTCGGCCAATCTCTTGGCTTCGTCGTCCAGCGTTCTGGCCTGTCCTTCAAGGTTACGAACATGGATCATAACGGCATCCAGTTTGTCACCTAAAGCACCTTCGAGACCTTCAAGGGTGTCAGCGATGGCTTCCGGCGAAAATTCGCCGGTGGCTATCAGTTTTTGCAGCTGATCATAATCAGCGGCTAATGCAATAGCGGTCGTGGTCATGGGTTTGCCTCTTTTAGTTGGGTTAAACAGTCTTTCTCGATTTCAGTTAAACGGCGTAAGCGGCCTGACAGGTAGCGTTCATACTCTTTGTCACCAAGCGACTTCGCGTTCTTGAGATGCACGTCGATTTCACGGGTGAGCGTGGATGCAATGCCCCTGAGCTCATTTTTAGTGATCGCCGTTTTCATGGTTTCGGTGTTGCGGGCAAACTTCTCGTCCAGCTCTTTACGCAAACGGGTGAGGTCTTCAGCTTTGTCACTGGCGGCCTTGATACCGAATTCGATTTTGTTTTCTGCCAGATATTCCGGGTTATCATGCATGCCCATAAAGACATCAGCACTGAATCCCAGCATGGATAAGGCTTTTTTAATGGCATCCGTCAGGGATTTTTTCAGTACTTCACCGTCAGCTTTAGGGCCATAAGTTGACTGATAGCGATAGGGTGTAGCGCCATAACTGGTGAACTCGCCCCGTTCCCCTTGTTCATTCACATACCAAAACAAGATCTTGATAGAGTGATTCTGGGTAAAAATAAGTGAACCGTCGCCATCACGTAAAAAGCGGGTGGCTATCTGTTTATGACGCTCATCCAGAACGGGTTCAGTCATGGGAATGCCGTCGATAGATTTTTCTTCCAGAATGTCATAGCCCCAGCCTTTACCAATTGGGCCAAATATTTCAGTGGCCCGCATCAACATATAGTTACTGTTAATACTGGTACCGCTATAGCCCATGCCTTCCAATGGTTTGGTAAAGCGGGGATCGGTACGCTGAACCGCTTTCCAGATATGCAGATTGGCCTGCTGTTGATTACCCTGTGCCTTGATGGTTTCTTCGAGCAGATCGGCACGGTGCTGGAAATTATCATTACTGGCGTTCTGGCCACTGACTGGCAGCAATGGGGTGATTTCATCATTTGCCGCCGTTTTGGGTGCATCTTTCTCGGTTTTTGGTGCAGCTTTCTCAGTTTCTGGTACGGTTTCCTCGATTTTTGGCCCGTTTTTATTAGCTTCTGGCGCGATTTCTTCGGTTTCCGGTACGGTTTCCTTTTTGGCAGGTCTGGTCTTTCTGGTTTTACGGGGTTTAGTTTCGCTTTTTTCCTCTTTGGCTTCGGGCGCTGTCTGGGTTTCAACTTCATCGGCAGTGACGTTTTCTGCTGAGATTTCTGGTATTGATGCAGGCTCGTTAGGCTCATCCTGTAATTCAGTGATGTTGGTGTCACCTAAGGCGCGGTTTAAAAATGCCTTCATCGCGTCAGCATCGGTCAGCAATTCAGGGTGCTGCTTGCCTTCACGCACAACACTGAAAAGTGTTTCCCTGGGAATGGATAAAGCATCGGTCCTGATACGAAATGCCGTAGACCAGCGTCGCCATGCTTCATCATGGTCGGCCATCAGCTTTTTAGCTGCGCTCATTTCTTGTGAGAGGATCTCCCAGCAATCAAAGTCACCGTCCAGCAAGGCCATTGCAATTTCTAAGTCCAGCGTGGCGTAATTATGATCAAACTCGCGTTTTTGGTACGAACCAGACAGCCACTTTTCCCCAAATTGGGTGACTTGTTCATAATCAACCTCCTTCGCAGAGGAAAAGTGTTCCTGAACAGCCCGCACGATTTTTTGTGTCTGTGCCGCATTCATCAATGAGGTTTTTATGATGCCGCCTAACCCATAGGCGATGTTGCGCAGTTTGGGTTGATCCGTCCCTTGATGAACAAATTTCAGCGCATCAGAAATTTGTCCGTTTGTCAGCTCAGTGGTGTTGAATAACAATATGGCCGCAACACGAACAATGGTGGCCACTTTGCTAAAGTTAGCGAGTTCGTTTCGGGTATCGAGCTCAACAACTTTAGCTTTCCACGTTGTGCCGTCAAATTCATATTCAGACGCAAACTTCTCATCAAACTTACCCACGGATGGGCGAGGGGAACCGACACGGTCTTCACAAATCACCGGGGTATCAGTATTAAATTTATCCATGTCCTCCGGGTACTCCTCACCCAGATGAACGATGGCTAATGCTTTAGCCATTTTGATGGAATTGGCTTCAAGGGCGATGGCTAAAGATACCGCACCATCCTGTTGAGCCGCCTGGGTCGGCTCAAATACACAAACATAAGTTTTCATGGGTCTTGCCTCTGGTTAATTGCCTGTTTTAGCCAGTTTGATGGCTCTTCGAATGCCGGCTTTGGGACGTCGGAAAGTAGAATAAAGTCCCTTGACGGGATTGGAGTAAACCATCCCCGTTGTCGGGTAATATTCCACCCGCCGCTTTCCGCCAAGAATGGAGATATGGGTTACCCCGTTCACGAAGTCACTGTTATTTTCGTGCTCAACCGCAGCTAAGCCTGCATCCAGAATCATTTCAATCACATCATTGATGCTTTGCATAATTCATCCTGGTTTAATAAGGCAGTTCCATATCGGCAGTGGAAACAGGTTTACCTTCGATACACAGCAGTGACTGGATGCGGTCTTCAATCCGGTTCACTTCCCGTTGTGCAGTGGCTAACACTTTTTCTTTTTCAGCCTTAAGTGCGTTGATCTGCGCATGGATGAGATCAGATTTGTTGATGGATGGGAGAGGAATTTCCACCGCCTGCTGATGCACTAATGCGCCCCAATAGGTCACGTTCTCGGCTTCGCAGGTCAGCGTGGTGAATTCAACCTGTTTATCAAAACCTTCTTTGGCATAGACGTAGAGAGTGACATTGAGCGTCTTGGGTTGTGCTTTCATAGCAACTCCTATATATTATCGTGGATCGATGAGTAATCATTGGTCTTGCCTCTTTGGGCGGATTGGTCTCCGCCCTGAGAACTCCCGATAGCTTTGGTCGGCGATTCGGGGTAAAAGAACCCACTTCGGTGGGTTTTTTTACGTCTGTAATAAAGTGCCCGTCTTTCCGGGCAGTCAGGTTACTTATTGCCGCTTACGTATCATCATGTCGATGAGATGGTCTCCGAACTAAAAGGTGCTGGTTACGCTATCCAGCGTCGCTTTACCCTGGTCAAGGCTGACGACCGGTTTAGTTGCCTCTTTGGTGCATCACTCTAATGGTGATTGGTCTCTTTCTAACTGTATCCCCTGGTGTTGGGATAAAAGCCAGTTGTCATCAAGTGGTAATCATGGCAGGTCATAATGAGCGCTGCGGTTCTCCTCCTTCATGACAACTGAAACGGTAAATTCGGTCTTGAACATTTAAACCTAAACGGCTGCTGTGCCGTGTTGTCTGAGCAAATCATCTACCTCTTCATATGCCGGTAGCGGCTACTTCGTGGGCATCCTGCCTGTTTGCTGATGGAATGAAGTTTAGTAATTAATAAACTAAAAGTAAAGTAAAGATTAAACAATGAGGAGTTATTGGTCGGTATTCATGGATTAATTAATTGATTTTTATTGAATATATTTTTTCAGTTGAGGGGCTGTATTTGTTTTTGTTGAGGAAAATATAGGGTAGGTTTAGTTGTAGGTAGCTGTAAGTCTATCTATTCAGCTAATTAATTATGAGTAGAGATATTTGGAAATAAGACTGTCTGTGAAATAATTATCTAATTGATAAAAAAGGAAAAAGTCAGAGTATGACTCTTTCCTATGCTTTCTTTTGCTTTTTTTTATGTAATAATTCTTCTAGCAAATTATCATAGTGCTGTTTTTTCTCCTCAAGATTTTTTATCAGAGCAGTAGCTTCACTCTCTGGCAATTCTTCGAACAATTCCAACAGAATTTTTTGTCTAGGTGTTAAGGTAACTTGCAGCGGATCTATTATATCTGCATCGTTCGCACCCGCATCCAGATAGCCTTCTGGCATGTGATAGTCCTTTTCTAATCGTCTCGCCGCCTTTTCACCAAAAGATGCCTTACCGTTCATAAGCTGTGATAAATAACTCTTCTCTTTTTCAGGAAGAGTTTTGTCGGAAAACCAAGTTCTTAGACGTTGCTGTCTGATATTTTTAATAGTCATTTTATTTCTAAAGTTCCATATAAGGGATTGAACAGAAGTGACATCACTCGTTGCATCATGTAACACTATTTACCGCACACAACACTATTTACCGCACACAACACTATTTACCGCACACATAACGCTATTCACAGTGCACACAACACTATTTACCGCACACATAACGCTATTCACAGTGCACATAACACTATTTACCGCACACATAACGCTATTCACTGCACACATAACGCTATTCACTGCACACATAACGCTATTCACTGCACATATAACGCCATTCACTGCACATGTAATGGTATTCATTACATGAACGTAATTTTGATTAGTATTCACTAAACAAGCAAATACTTGACAAAAGTTTAGTGTTTATTAAACTCTTGTCATTTCCAACGAAGAGGTACCTATGAGACTCAATGATTACATTTCTACTCTAAAACGTGGCGAAGCTAAACGTCTTGCCGAGAAACTTGGTGTTTCCAGTTCCTATTTGTCACAAATGGCACATGGTCATGCTCCGGTTCCTCTTGCTCGATGCTTTGATATCGAAAACGCCACGGATGGGAAAGTCACAAGGAAAGATCTTCGTCCTAATGATTGGCAGAAGATCTGGCCTGAAACAGATATTAGCTGAGGTGTCAGTAAGAAACTGATTTTCAATAATCAACATTGCGACAGGAGACGCAAATCGTGGAGCAAGACATAAATACGCTTAAAGCTGAAGTTGAGGCTTGGGCCATGGAGAGAGGTCAGGAGCATGTAGCCATTGAAGTCAGTCGTATGTATTTCCTGTTGTATTGTGGTGGTTCTCAATCCCGGTTACACCGGATTGAAGACACATTAGGGAATGCGGACTGGAAAGCCATCAACAATAACCGCCAACAGATCTTCCGGTGGTTACGCAGTGATTCCACTGCGGCGCAACGTAAGATCACGGAACTGTTGCCAGCGATTGAAGCGGCATTACCGGCAGAACGTCGGGCAAAGTTAACCAGCGAAGCCCGGTTAAATTATCTTGCTTCGGTGGCGATTAAAGAATTTGCCGCTGCCATTAGCGAAACCCTGTT
Source organism: Xenorhabdus khoisanae (assembly GCF_001037465.1). Taxonomy (GTDB): domain Bacteria; phylum Pseudomonadota; class Gammaproteobacteria; order Enterobacterales; family Enterobacteriaceae; genus Xenorhabdus; species Xenorhabdus khoisanae. The sequence goes on along the minus strand of NZ_LFCV01000005.1, from coordinate 30,356 downwards.
AGGAGGGCGTGACATGTCACACCGAATAGCGATAGCCATATCCGCGTTAAATGCCATTGAACCGCGTCTGACCAACGTACATTAACGAGAGGCAAGACCAATGATGAAACCCATCGATAAGATCACTTATCGCAATGGCTTTCGCCGGAACGATAAGCCGGCCACTTTTGAGGAAGTGTCAGAAATTTTTGAAGGTCGTAGGGAAGCGGCTCTGATTGATTGGGAACAGCGTCAACAGCAGAAATCCCGGTCGCAGAGCCAGAATAAGTAAGGGCGTGGTATGAGTTTGTTATTGTTAAAAAGTCGCCCACTGGTGGTTATTCCTGAGCTGGCTACGCGCCTGGGATTGAATGAGGCCATTATTTTGCAGCAGATCCAATACTGGCTGACGGAGACGTCATCCGGTGTTGAGGTCAATGGCTGCCGCTGGATTTATAACACGGTCGAAAAATGGCAGGAACAATTCCCATTTTTATCGGGTTCGACCATCAAACGGGCGCTGGGGAATTTGAAAAAGATGGGCGTGTTGCAGATTGAGCAGATTAATAAATCCAGTCATGACCGGACGAATTATTACGCGATAAATTATGAACACCCGCTGTTAGCCGATAAGGTCAAAATGACCCCATCGAACAACGTAAAAGAAGACCATCGAGCGGGTCAAAATGACCTTATCGACCAGGGCAATTTGAAACACTCCAACGGGTCAGAATGCGCCGTTCTGAATGGGTCAAATTGGCCTGATCTTACAGAGACTACAACAGAGATTACTACAGAGAGTACAACAGAGACTAACTCTTCTTGTCAGGTTCCCGTGGAACCCGACCATGATCCAGCCCGGCAAGTATTAATTTATTTCAATCAGGTGACTGATTCTAACTACCGCGATGGCAAAACCACGATGGGGTATATCCGTGCGCGGCTAAGCGACGGTTATGTAGTGGAAGACCTGATGCTGATCACCGACTACCTGACGGCCAAGTGGTTGGACGATGGCAAGATGCAGGATTACTTACGCCCGAAAACCCTGTTTGGCCCGGATAACTGCGCGGAATATTTCGACAAAGCCCGCAAATGGGACAAAGCGGGGCGTCCTCCCTGTGTCAACGGCCGCTGGCTGAAAGCCGGAGAAACCGCCATCACCATTGATACGGTGGAGCGCGATGCCACGTTCCGACAATTGTTTTCAACCGGCTGGACACCGGCTAATCGTATTCAGGAACTGGCGGCGCAACTCGCGCGTAAAGCGGGTTTAGGGCGGATGAGTGAAGTGCCGGCATTGGCCGCCTGGCGTGGGATCTGGAAACAGGCTGCAGAGCAGGCGGCGAAAGAAGCATTGCAATCGGGATTTCGGGTTGTGGGTGGATCTATCGAGACGCAATGTATAACCCAATGAGTCCTGCGACGAAGTAGGCCGGATGCAGCAGCAAGCTCAACAACGGGAACTGCGAGAGCGCCGTTATACCGATAAGGCATTTTGACCCATAACAACGTAGAGGCTTTCTAACCCAAAGCTAAAAAAACAAAAAGAGGCAAGACCCAATGACCAACGAGACCAACTTAGCAAAATTGATCCTTGACCGTCGCCGCAGTGCTGATGATGGATGCGACCACTCAGCCAGCATTATCGACAGTTACCATCAGGCAGCACGGGCGCGCAGCCGTCAGCCTTACCAGCCTAAACCGAAACCCGTTCAGGTTGCCAAGCCTGCGACGGTATCTGAACCGATTGTCAAAATTGGCGAACGTATTAATTACGGGCGAAAAGTTGTCAGGGGGATCTATGAATTATCCCGTCTTGGGCGCAGCGCCGAAAGTATCGCTATCCTGCTGAGGATGCCGTTGGATCGTGTTCATCATGTCCTGTTATGTAATAGCGCCATGAAGAAAGCCGTTTACAAGCAGGTCATGGCAGCACAGAAACCCACGGAAAAAGCGGTCATGAAACGTCTGGCGGCTGAATCCAAGGCGTAATCATGGGGGCACAATCTGATTATTTACCTGCCGGGTTGCCACATAACCGCGGGTTATGGCCACAAGCCTATCGTGATCTGGAGAACTTGGATTTAAAAGCCAGCCGGTTAATCAAACAGCTCAAACTGAGGAAAATCAGCCGGGCAACCATTTTTATGGAAATTGAAAAGACCCCCGGTGACCAACGGGAGTTTTTTAGAACACGCCTGAATTACTGGCGTGAAGTGATGAACCCTTAAGAGGCAAAACCAATGAAAAATAATTACCTTCATTATCTGAGAGACGAAGTGATCGGTTACTGGCAGATATTCACTGATGAAGCGTTATGGATTTATGTACTCGCCTTGTTCCTGCTCCTGACATTTCCGGTTTCACTGCCGGTGATGGCGTTGATCCGGTTTGTTTACGACTGGCTGGGAGAGTAACAATGGATAAACAGTTAAATACCCAAGCGATTGCATACACGGCTGAAATCGAGCTGACAGGATTTATTCTCTACGGTAACCATGATTTTCGGGCAAGCGGGCGTATTTATCATGATGTTCATCAGCGCTGGTTTGATGGCGCTGAAATTATTACGTCACCGGTTGAAAATATTCATAGCTTTAATTCAGATGGATTTATCCGCACCCGCAATTCGGTTTATAAACTCAGGGTGTTCAACCATGGCTAAATCCCCGGCAGAACGCAAAGCCGCCCAACGTCAACGCCAGCAGGAGGCTGGCGTTACCAAAATCGAATTGCTGCTGGATAATCAGGAGCTGGCGATGCTGAAGCGTAATTGTGCACTGCGCAGACCGGGCAGGGAGCCTTACGACATCAATGAATATCTCACGATGTTAATCCGAATGGATGACCGTTCATCAAAACAGCAGGTGGTTGAGCTACAGCAACAATGCTGTGGAAAATGTGGTGAATCGTTACCCGTGACGGAATGTTGTTTTTCGGGGGAAGCGGCCTGTTGGAATACGTTGGGTTGGCATGAATTGAAATTAGCGTTATAAGGAGTTACCTCTGAAGAATTATGCCAAGCTGTATAGATGGTGTTGTTCTTGAAGATTGGACCTATCATGCATTAAAAGCAGTGTTGAATGCAGGAGGAATTATGGGACAGTATCGACACTCGATATCCAGTATTATGGCAATGACGGGTAATGAGTTGGGGCAGAAAACGACCCAATTGTACCAGTATGAGGAGGGCAGGTTTTTTTGTTTTTTAGACGAACCGAAACACAAGCCCAAATATAGACTCAATATTGTGGGGCATTCATCTCCAGTGGGTTCTCCGATATTATTTTGGGGAACATGTGAATATGCACATGGGATGAATTTAGATAATTTTTGCAAAACAGTTCATAACTTATTAATCAGTCTAAAAAACAAAGGGCATAATATTCAGTGTATCAGAATAATAGCTTGCTGGGCTGGAGCAAATGGGCTTGCTCAAAGATTAGCTAATCATCTCAATATGCCAGTTAAAGGTTCGTTAGGGGGGACGAGAATATATTCAACGTCTAACTTACGCCCAAAGCTTAATATAAACCGGCATTTTATTGATAAACCAGATGGAGGTAATTACTATTTTCCAGAGGAGGAGGACAGACAACGGCGACATGATCCCGCCTATGGGCTGTATAGGTGGTACTATCCACAACTTTCAGATCCAGACAGTGGATTTGAGGCTTTTATTCATGAACGAATATCAAGATAGAAGGTGATAGCCTGATCATATGAGGATTACCACTAATGAGCACCATGTATAATCCGCCCCATCCGGGCGAGCTGATCAAGGAAACAATGGAAACCTTGAATCTGAGTGCCAGAGCCTTGGCGAAAGCACTAGATGTTGCGCCGTCTACCGTACAGCGGCTGATGACTTGTCAGTCCCATGTTTCTCCTGAAATGGCGGTACGCCTTTCGATGGTGATCGGCAGTGCGCCGCATGTGTGGCTGGGAATGCAGAATGCCTATGATATCTGGCATATCAAGCAGAGTCTGGATACCTCCCGCTTGCAGAAATTGTCGGTAGCATAACAGGTTGTAACCCGCTAAAATCATTCCATCGGCCTGAACATCCGAACCTAAACACAAGCTGCTGTGCCATTACCTTAAGGGAACAAGAATGGCGCAGCATAGTTTTATCAAAATTTCCGACGACACTCTACGGCCTGCTACTCCAGCAACCAGAGAATACCTGCATTCGAGAATCAAATGCGGCGATGTGCTGCAGGCTGATTTCAAGAAAGCCCGTAATCCCCGTTTCCACCGTAAATACTTTGCCTTGCTGAATCTCGGTTTTGAATACTGGGAGCCAGTCGGCGGCACGATTTCCCCTGAAGAAAAAGAACTTGTGCGCGGTTATGTACAATTTTTGGCTCACTTTGCGGGCAGTGAAGATGCCTTACAATCCGCCGCTGATGAATACCTTGCCGGGGTATCGAAAAACCGCGTCCAGAATATCACCGCTACCAAATCTTTTGACGCATTCCGCCGTTGGGTGACGGTCGAGGCCGGGTATTACGACACTTATGAAATGCCCAATGGCAGCCTGTACCGCGAACCCCGTTCAGTCAGCTTCGCCAAAATGGATGATCTGGAATTTCAGCCGCTCTATCAGGAAACCCTGAATGTACTGTGGAACTTCATCCTGTACCGCAATTTTCCGACCCGTGAGGCAGCCGAGAACGCTGCCGCACAGTTGTTTGATTTTGCGTAAAGGAGAGGCAAGACCCATGACTAAAAGTGAAAAACAGTGGCTGTCGGATGTGTCCTCATTAGGTTGTATTGCCTGCCGGAATCTGGGGTTGGGTTCATCGCCGGCTGAAATCCATCATGTGAGAACCGGGCAGGGGATGGCACAACGGGCCAATCACTTCTCCGTGCTGCCGCTCTGTCCCCGCCACCATCGGGCGTGTTATCCCACGGGATTCCATGCGGCGCCGAAAACATGGCAGGGGAACCACGGGACAGAAATTGAATTGTTAGAACAGGTTAAAAAGGAAGTGGAAGAGGTACGGTTATGTCGGGTGTGAATATATCAAGCAAGATGAAGTTAAGGGGCGCAAAATGATTTATCCGGTAACATGTGGAAAAGGTGACGAATATCTGAGGTTGCGTACCCTTGAAAGTGTCTGGATACGTGGGCAGTTAAGTGTATGGGGAAACTGGTCTGCCATTCGCAAAGTTCCGCAGGCAGCAGGTATTTTTTCTCGTTTACTGTCAGAGCCGGTGATAAGCAAAAAAGCTTTGCACATGGCCATGAAAAGAATGAAACAGGCTGGCCTGACAAAAGAAGAGTTATTGCAGATTTTTGGTCAGATGAAAGATAAAAAAGCGATCAGTAGCTTATGGTTCTGTACCGATGCGGAAGGGCTAAAAATGGATGCCGTGATTGGCCGTGTAATGGAACATGATCCCGGTCTGTTGAATATCCTGAAAGAACATTATATATACAAGAAATCTTATTATTGTATTGCCTCTGAAATGCACGAGCGGCATCCCAATACGTCACTGTCAACCTGCCGCCGCAGAATTGAAAACTGGTTAAGGGTATCAGAGTTTATGTTATATCGCCCCATGTGTGATGAGTTGGAAATACAAGACCATTACGTTGATTAAAAAAGTTTGACTTTTTGAGCAATAGAGTTACTATTTTCATATACGCTTCGCGAAGCTATATCCGCAAGCAGCGAAATTCAAAGAAAACCTGCCCCGTGCAGGTTTTTTTATACCTGAAATAAACATAAGACTTGCTGTTGTCATCGGTCAGAGTTACATGTGTGTTCACGCCGACTAACTGACCAAAGGTTAAAATTATCATGCTAAAACATGAAGATATGATAACAGCCGCCGCCTGTGTTTTGGAAACCGTCCCCCTGTATGACTGGGTTTCTGTCTCAGATATTTCCACCCTGACGGGGCTATCAGCGCCCCGTTGCCAATTACTGTTAACTCAATTTTGTCTTGCTGGCCTGATGGAAAGCCGGGACAACGACACTTTTTTTAAGCGTTGCCCTTGATAGGGGCAATGCCTTAAGCGGTGAAATAAACGGTGGGTGGATTCGATAGCACCCGCTGTTCCCCCTGTGGCTTCCCTGAGAGCCAGTCAGCGTCGATTTAGGGAAAAATATTGTGAATTTAAGTGGTATCACATTAATTAACGACGACTCGCTGAGATTTATCAAAACGTTACCGGACAACTGCATCGACTTAATCGCTACTGACCCGCCGTACTTTCGCGTGAAAGACTGTCGCTGGGATAACCAGTGGCACGATGTGACGGCTTACCTTGCATGGCTGGATGAACTCCTGGCCGAGTTCTGGCGGGTACTGAAACCCAACGGCAGCTTGTATATGTTCTGCGGTTCCCGTCTGGCTTCAGATACGGAACTCCTCGTTCGTGAACGATTCAATGTGTTGAACCATATCATTTGGGCGAAACCGTCTGGCCCGTGGCGTAGGCAGAACAAAGAAAGCCTGCGAATGTATTTCCCAGCCACCGAACGCATTATTTTTGCTGAACATTATCAGGGACCCTATCACCCGAAAGGTGATGGCTATTTCAAACAGTGTCGGGAACTGAAACAGTCGGTATTTAAGCCGCTGAACGATTATTTCCGTGATGCCCGAAAAGCGTTAGGCGTCACAGCAAAAGAGATTCACGCTGCCACCGGCAAACAGATGGCCAGTCACTGGTTCAGTGATAGTCAGTGGCAGTTACTCAATGAATCTGACTACCAGAAGCTACAAGCGCTATTTGACCGCGTTGCTAAAGAAAAACACCAACGTGGGGAACTGAATATCCCTTACAATGAGCTGGTGGAATCTCACCTGACGTTATCACGCCAGTATGAAGAATTGCGGCAGGAATACGGCCTAATGCGCCGTTCGTTCACCGTCACCGCTGCCGTGCCTTATACCGATGTCTGGCAATTTGCGCCGGTGCAATATTATCCGGGCAAACATCCCTGTGAAAAACCCGCTGACCTGATGGCGCATATTATCCAGTCCAGCAGCCGGGAAGGGGATCTGGTGGCCGATTTCTTTATGGGTTCCGGGGCAACACTGAAAGCGGCCTTGAAATTGAATCGCCGTATATTGGGTGTTGAGCTGGAAGAAGCGCGGTTTAGGCAGACAGAGCAAGAGATTAACAGCCAGTTGTAAGCCTTGGGTTTACAACTCAGTGACTGCACATAGCGTGGCTTTTCGATATTTCAGCCAAAGTAAAAGACCCCTGAGCGGGGTCGTTGGGTTATGGAATCAGTTGTTCTGGAGTACAGTCATATAGCGCAGCCAGTTTTTCTCGTGTGCGCTTCTGTGGTCGATCTGATGCCTCCCACTGAGACACGGTTGATTGAGCTGTGTTGAGCTTTTCAGCTACATCGTACTGAGACAACCCACGATAGATACGCCAAGCCGCCAGAATAGAAACATCCTGGTCAACCATGATAGATACGACACCGTTAGGTACGGTCACATCATCGTATTTTGACGGAGTGTATGGAACATCCTCCCAATCTTCCTTTGCGCTGATAAGTTTTTCGTATTCAGCTACTGGCAGGACAACATATAGTGGTTTTCCTGCTTCATCGTTTATGTATTGCATTTTCATGTATTCATCCGGGTGGCTAGAGTCGCGGTGAATTTAATAATGAGGAAATGGCGGGTTACCCCGCCTAGTACGTTGTCGATGTTCTCCGTTTGACTGCCATTATCGAGCAGATAACCGGTTCGCCGTCAGTAATTTCGAAGATTATCCTGTATTCGCCAACCCGTAGCCTGTACTGGTTATCAAGGTCATGAAGCTTCTTGATATCTAGTTTCACTGCAGGAAAAGTTTCAAGTTGGTTAACCTTCTCATTGATAGCTTTCCGGTATCTGGTATCGATTGAAAGCAACTGTTTTCGTGCTTTCCTTGTCCATTGAACCGTAACCATCGTTTCCTCATTTGTTAAAGAGCATATCCGCTTGGGATGATTAGATAATACGGTTTTGATCGCATTATGTCAACATAAATACGATTAAAATACGATATTGTTTTCAGGGCTGCGCTTAGGTGTGGCTTTTTTATAATCACTTTCCTCTTTTTCTTCCTCACTTGAGGGGCGAAAATAAGAAGTGGCCATCAATGTATTAACCGAATTTGCCACCGCAATCACTTCCAGAACTTCAGTATCTCTATTGTGGCTGGCATCCCACTTACTACAACTCACAGGGGCGAACCTATTTCACCCCCACGGACGCCCATTGTTCAAATGGGGTGGAATATGAAGATGAAAGAAAATCCTGATTTCTGGGTGCATCTTAGTGACTGGCTCGTCTCAATAAGAGAGCAGGGTATCGGGGCTGCACTCGCGGGGACAATGGCTTTCCTCCGGGGCCGCTATAACGGCGGGGGGTGGCTACGAGTCTCTATTGATGCCTTTATGTGTGCCATGTTCGCCTGGTTCATACGTGATGTATTAAATCTCATGGGCCTGAATCCTGACTTGGCCTACATCGGCAGTGTGGTGATTGGTTATCTGGGTACGGACTTTATCGGCCAATTGCTGCGTAAGGCGGCAGAGAGAAGAGCGGGGGTCAGCAATGACGAGGGGAATTCGCAATAACAACCCGGGCAATATTGATCACAATCCCGCTAATAAGTGGCAGGGTCAATTGAGGCATGATCCGAAGCTCGAGCCTCGGTTCTGTCGTTTCGTGACTGCGGAGTACGGTATCCGGGCACTCATGAAGTTGCTGACCCATTACCACAAGAACGGTTATCAGAGTGTGTCCAAGATGATAGACCGCTGGGCGCCGACCAATGAGAACAACACCTCAGCCTATATCAAGGGTGTTGCTAAGGCACTGAATGTCGATCCGAATCAGGCTTTGGACATCAATAAACCCACGCTGATTGCGCTGGCTAAGTCCATTATCCGGCACGAGAACGGCAAGCAACCTTATTCCGATGATATCTTCACACGGGCATTTGAGATGCTATGAATACGAAACTGGAGAAATTTCTCTATCTGGGCGCATTGGCATTGTTTTCCATTTTGATTATCGCTCTGCAACTCCAATCGGACGAGATAGCGGAATTGAAGAACGACAAAGAGCAGTTGGAGCAATCTTTATCAGAACAAGTCGCCATCAACACCAACCAGCAAGAGCGCATCAAGCAACTCGCAGAACGGGACACTAAACAACTACAGGAACTCGCCAATGCCAAATCTAAACTTGATGAGCTTAGCGATACTCTCCGCACTAACGTTAAGCGCGTGTACGTCAAAGCCGAGTGCCCCGTGTCTGAAACCGCTGCCCCCTCCGGCGTGGATGGTTCAAGACCCGCCAGACTGGCGAAAGACGCTGAACAGGATTATGTACGTCTCCTCGGAGAACTTGAAACCCTCGAAGCCCAGTTCCTCGGATTGAGGGATTGGGCGAAGATTGAATGTCAAAAATGAACGGAGGTTATTATGTCATCAATTATGAAGTACTTTGAATATGCTCACCTGCCACCGCATTTACAAGCCGTGAGTAAACCTATCGGTGACTTGGCTAAATCAATGGATGAATCACTGCCTGATGGAGTGGAAAAAGCAGTAGGTCTACGCAAGCTGTTAGAAGCTAAGGACTGTCTGGTCAGGGCAAAATTAGGTTAATTGGCAAATAACACCCCACCACCTCAGAGCAAATGATACTGGGGTGGCAGGAGTATATTTCGAGGTGGTATTAAATCAAGAAACAAATTAATTTTAGGTATTACAATTTCTCAGGAATCCCTTCTTGCTCTTTTACCTTGCATAAATGGATTGGTTTCTGGAGAGGGAGTTCTGGAACCTTGATGATTTCTTTTTGTGCTTATCGATGGGAGTTCATTAGTAGAAAGATTACCAAACTCCTGAAACATAGATTCCATATCTCGTATAACTGAGGATCTATCTGCAGTTTTTGATGTTGCCATTGAGCTTGAGGGAATAGGACTTGGGCGACGTTCTGGTATTAATTGTAAAGTGTTTGGGGATTGCGGAATCGGGGAATGCCTAGCGGTAGATTGATTACCAAATATACTATCAACTACGTTGTGAAACGAGTCAAAATTATGAATCCCCATATTAGAAATAACACTTTGATTTAACTGGGGAAGAATCTGGCTTTTGTATATATTGATAGTTATGTGAACATTATGGTTACATAAAGCATATCCATCATTTGGAGGATCCCATATAAATCCCATGTGCCCCAACAGTGTTACAACATCAACTTGAACATTCCGTGTAACTATTGGTCTCAGTATTTTCGTATCCGCAGTTGTTATACGTAGTGAGCGCTTCCCAGTCCTTGGATTCATGTATTCTTCGATAACATTCTTTCTATCATGAAGCTCGTTAAAGTAGGTGGTCAGTATCATGGAAATATACCCAAAAGGAATAAAAAACACACGGATAACCTATAAGCCCATCCTCATCCAATAACAAGCGAATAATACTTAACTGTTAGTTACTCTCTGAAACTAAAGACAATATTTCTGTGTCCATTCCCTGAGTGGCTACAGGAATAACCCATGCTGCCACCTCGTTCCTGCCGCGTACCCAACGCACATGGGCTGGTGGCTGGTGGCATTTTTATTTATGAGGAAAAGAAAATGGCGGCTCCAAAGGGCAATAGATTTTGGGAGGCCCGAAGCAGTCATGGACGGAACCCGAAGTTTGGTTCGCCTGAGGAACTGTGGCAGACATGTTGTGAATACTTCGCATGGGTAGAAGATAATCCCCTGCATGAAACCAAAGCCTTTCATAATCAGGGCGAAATCGTTTATGCAGCATTGGCAAAAATGCGGGCTATGACAATATCAGGTCTGTGTATTTTTTTGGATATATCACGCTCAACATGGACAGAATACACAAAGCGCGAAGATTTTTCGTACATCACTACACGCGTGGAAGACATTATCTATAACCAGAAGTTTTCGGGTGCAGCGGCTGACTTACTTAATGCCAATATCATTGCACGTGATTTGGGATTGAAAGAGCAAACCGTTAACGACCATCTTTCTACTGACAGCTCAATGTCCCCCGCCAAGATAATACTGGTACCCGGAGGACAACGTGACGACAGCGAGGATTGAACTCCCGCCCAAGCTCATTCCGGTATTCAGTGGTGATTATCGCTACCGAGGTTCATATGGTGGGCGTGGTTCAGCTAAAACACGTTCATTTGCACTAATGACGGCTATCCGTGGTTACATGGCTGCCCAGAATGGACAATCAGGCGTGATACTTTGCGCTCGTGAATATATGAACTCCCTTGAAGAGTCATCAATGGAAGAAGTGAAGCAAGCAATACGCGCTGTTCCGTGGCTGGCTGACTTCTACGATATTGGCGAAAAATACATTCAAACAAAATGTAAGTCGGTAAGCTATGTCTTTGCCGGATTGAGACACAACCTTGACAGTATTAAGTCCAAAGCAAGGATTTTGATAGCGTGGGTGGATGAAGCGGAATCGGTTTCTGAAACCGCATGGACAAAGCTCACGCCAACTGTTCGTGAAGAGGGTTCTGAAATTTGGGTGACATGGAACCCGGAAAGAGACGGAAGCGCCACTGATAAACGATTCAGAAAGAACCCACCTGAAAATTCCATCATTGTTGAGATGAATTACGATGATAACCCGTGGTTCCTGTCTGTGCTGGAAGAGGAAAGGCTAAGTGACCAAGCAAGGTTAGACCCTGCTACTTACTCATGGATTTGGGAAGGTACTTACCTAGAGAACTCCGATAAGCAGGTGTTGGCGAATAAATACGTTATCAAGGAGTTTCCTGATGACCTGTGGCAAAAAGCGGACAGGCTGCTGTTTGGTGGCGATTTCGGTTTTGCCAAAGACCCCAGCACACTGATCCGACAGTTTATTCTGAATGATTGCCTGTATATCGACTATGAGGCTTATGGTGTTGGCGTAGAGCTTGACCACATGCCCGCGTTCTATGACAAGGTTCCTGAATCCCGTAAATGGCCTATCAAGGCAGATTCTGCCCGACCGGAAACCATCAGCTATCTCAGACGGCAGGGGTTCAATATCTCAGCCGCCAGTAAATGGCAAGGCAGCGTTGCGGATGGTATCAGCTATCTACGCGGCTTTAAGCAGATTTATATTCACCCGCGCTGCAAGCAGACCGCCAAAGAAGCCCGGCTCTATTCCTACAAAACCGACAGGATTACCGGCGAAGTGTTGCCGGTGATTGAAGACGCCAACAACCACTGTTGGGATGCCAGTCGCTACGGGTTAGACGGCTATATCAAGAAAAAAGGCAGTTTCTTTACAACCAAGAGGTAATATTATGTGGCCGTTCTCAAAACGAAAGCCTACGGCACCCCCTGTCCAACGTTCAGCATTTTCCACCGATTTATACCCATCGCTTGTTAAAGATAATGGCTTTCAGGGGTTGGACTTGCCGCAGCCAACCATCGCAGGCGTCGCAATGGATTCAGTAGATGGTTCGATCCCCTCATTTAAAGCCGGTAGCCTGTATGGTGTGCCCGAAGCGCAAGCGGCGTGGTACTCGAACCAGTTATTTATCGGCAATAATCTGTGTGCGGTGATTGCCAAACACTGGCTGGTGGATAAAGCCTGTAATATGCCTGCCCGTGATGCCATTCGCCAAAGCTACGAGATTGACTGCGAAGACAGCACCATTATTGAGCGGCTGAAAAAACGCGATAAAAAATACCGTATCCATCAGGCCATGAAAGAGCTGGTACATTTCGGGCGCGTGTACGGCGGTCGCATTGCGTTGTTTGTGGTGGAAACACCCAATCCGAAAGAATTCTATGAAAATCCGTTTAATCCGGATGGTATTGCACCGGGTTCATACAAAGGTATCAAGCAGGTTGATCCACAGTGGGTGATGCCGGAACTGACCGCCGATAACGTACAAGACCCGGCATCGCTGAACTTCTACGAACCCACTTACTACCGTATTGGCGGGCGGCGTTATCACAAATCCCATCTGGTGAAGTTCGTACCGTTCCCGGTGCCGAACGTACTTAAACCGATGTACAACTACTTCGGTGTGTCTGTGCCCGAGCGGGTGTATGAGCGCGTGTATGCTTCCGAACGTACCGCCAATGAAGCGCCACAGCTTGCCATGACCAAGCGCTTGCTGACATTAGGCATGGCAGATGCGGAAAACGCAGACAAAGGCGTGATTGCTGAAAACATCGAATACTTTGCCTCAATGCGGGATAACTACGGGGTACAGGTGACGAGCAATCAAGACACCGTCCAGCAGTTCGATACCTCATTGGCCGATTTAGATGCCACTATTATGACGCAATATCAGCTTGTCGCCGCAGCCGCCAACGTACCTGCCACCAAGTTACTCGGCACGACACCCAAGGGCTTTAATGCCACGGGCGAGTATGAAGAAGCGGCTTACCGTGAAGAGCTGGAAAGCATTCAGGCCAATGATCTGGAAGACCTGCTCCAGCGTCACTATGAAATCCTGTTACGTAGCGAGGGGTTGCCGGTTGTTGATATCAGTATCTCATGGCGACCACTGGACAGCCCAACTGCCGCCGAATACGCCGATATCGAGCTGAAAAACTCCCAGACCGCCGTTAACTACGCCAATGTAGGCGCGGTGGATGGGCACGATATCCGCCAGAAACTGGCAGCTGATAAAGAATCCAGTTACTTCGGCTTAGACATTAACGAGGAAGACGATGGCGAAGCAGATCCGTTTGAAGAAGAGCCGGGAACAGTGGGCAACGGCGCGGCAGGCAGTCATGAAGGGCAAGCCGCTGCATTATTCGGCGGCAGCAACTGACCGTTATCAGCGTGACCTGTCACGACTCATTAAACGGATGCTCAAAGAGTACGAACAGACGTTAACCCGGTTACAGGATGATGTCGAGCCGGTCGCAATGGATGCCAGCATTGCCAGCCAGACGCGCATTTGGCTCAACAAGTTAAAGCGCCGTTGGGACAGTATCTTTAACCGCAAAGCCGCAGAGATGGCAGATAGATTGGTCAGCCAGACTGATTTAAACGCCAAGCGCAATCTGGATGATTCGCTCAAACAACTCTCTGGTGGCTTAACCATTAAAACCCCGGACATGCCAACAGCCATGCAAGACCGGATCACCGCCGCCACCGCCGAAAATGTCGCCCTGATTAAATCCATTCCGCAACAGTTTCATTTTCGCATTGAAAGTGCGGCACTGCGTTCTATCAGCCAAGCGGGTGAGGGGGCAAAAACCTTGCTGGAGGAAATCAAAGCCATTGGTGGCGTAACGGAAAAACGGGCGCAGTTTATCGCCGTTGACCAGACCCGCAAGATCACCACGGCGGCGAACTATGAGCGCATGAAATCAGCGGGCATTAAAAAGGCGGTCTGGCATCACTCCGGTGGCAGTGCTGAACCACGAGCCTTACATCTGAAACTCGATGGTCAGGTCTTTGAGCTGGATAACCCGCCGATTATTGATGAACGGACAGGCCAGCGTGGGTTACCGGGTGAACTGCCGAACTGCAAATGCTTCTGGACGCCCGTCGTCGATTTTGGAGACAACACATGACATGAGTAAACGTACTTACGACCTGAACGGCTGGCTGGAAGTCAAAGATAACCCCATCTCGAAAGTGGGGGTGTTTGATTATCTGGGGTCGGAAATTGGCGCACCGGTGGCAGATCAGATTTACAAGGTACTGCGTCCACAGGAAGAGTTGGAAAATATCGCCACGATCAATTCATTCAAACTTATGCCGTTTGTGGATGAGCACGAGATGTTAGGCAAAGAGGCCACGCCTGCCGAGAAAAAAGGTATTGAGGGCGTGATTGGCGAGAACGTTTATTTCGACTATCCCTACCTCAAAGGCAACATCAAGATCTTATCCAACTCAGCGTTAAGCCAAATCAACAACGGCAAGATTGAACTCTCGCCGGGTTATCGCTGCCGCTATGACTTTACGCCCGGCACCTTTAACGGCGAGCACTATGATGCTATTCAGCGCGATATCCGCGCCAATCATCTTGCATTGGTGGATGAGGGACGAACCGGCCCCGATGTCGCTGTGCAGGATCACCGCATTATTACGATTGATACCAAGGAGTTAGTCACTATGGCTACCGAAGAAGACAAAAACAAAAAAGACCAACGAACCACCGATGATAGCAGTTTCACGCCAGAGCAACTTGAAGCATTGAAAGCCATCATTACGCAGGTTGTCTCCGGGCAACAAACCCCGGCTGCCGATGACGACCCCGAGAAGAAAGAGACCAGCGATGATGATCCTGATCCCGATAAGACCTCACAGGACGAAGAAGAAAAAGCCGAAGATGCCGTGGAAGAAGCTGAAACTGCCGCTGAAGTGGCTGAGTCCGGCGAGCCGGAAGCGGTGGAAAATGCCGAAGTCGCTATTGAAGCGGCAGAGCAGGCAATTGAAGAAGCCAAAGAACACTTGGATCAGGCAACAACCGACAGCCTGAGTCGCCGCCTTAAGCGTCTGCGCCGTGGCATGCAGGCAATGGATGATATTTCCCGTCTGAAACGCAAGGTCAATAAGCTGGAGAAAGCCAAGCCAACACTGGATACCAGCGATCTGATTAAACAGTTGGCAGGCCGTGACACGCTGGCACATAAACTGACGCCATTTGTTGGGGTATTTGACCACAGCAGCATGACCAAGCAGGGTGTCGCGGAATACGGTGTCAAGCAGCTCGGTATACCTTGCCAGAAAGGGCAGGAAGCTATCGCACTGGATGCGTGGATGCACGGGCGTGTACCGGATTCGCAAAAACCAACCAGCACGATGGACAGCATCACTACCCAACAATCTATCAAAGACAAGTGGAGCAACTAAATTATGGCAATACCCAAAAGTATTCTTAACGGGCTGGTCAGTGGCGTAGTCGGGGAACTTTCCCATACCGGGCCGATCCGTGTGACCAGCGCCGTACTGGCCTCCGATGACGAAACCAAGAACTTGTTCGGGCTGGCCTACACCTACCATGATTTTGGCGTGGAATCGGTGCAGGTCGGCGGCAAGGGTCCTTTTGCTGGCATTATGATCAACCCCAAAGCCTATCGTATTGGCGCACTGTATGCCGAGAACGGTAGTACCGGTGAATTTCTCACGATGGGCGAAGTGAATGTGCAACTGGAAACGGGTATCAAGCGTATTAACGCGCCTGTGGTGTTTGACAGTGACGGCAAACTGTCTGCCAAAGAAAGTATTGGCGCTGGTGACAGAGTCATTGGCTTTGTTTCCCGTCATCTGGAATCTGAGGCCAGTCCACATCTGTGCGTAATACGCCTGACTGAAATCCCTTATACCTTAACGACAAAGGACGGTAACTAATTATGGCTGTCAGCAAAGAAAAGTTTTATCTCTCAGGCCGCGAAATTCGCCAGCGCGGGGCACTCAACATTAAACCCGACCAGAAATGGACGTATGGTGAACTGTCACAAATCGGTTTCGGTGGCTTGCAGGCAATGGACAGCGCCTTAACAGGCCCGGCGGCGGCAGGTGGCTTTATCCAGCGCCATATGCTGCAACATGTGTTACCGGGGCTGATCCGCACCGCAACCCGTATTCGTATTCTGGATGAAATTACCGGCGTGATGAACGCGGGCGAATGGCATCATGAAGAAATCGTGCTCAATGTCGCCACACCATCAGCGAAAGCCGAGCTGTACGGCGATCACACCAATATCCCGCTGGCTAGCTATGAGAATGATATCGAACGCCGGGGTATCGTGCGTTACGAACAAGGTTTTCAGGTCGGTAAGCTGGAAGAGGCCCGCCAGAGCGCGGCCGGGTTCGAAGCTGCCGCCGAAAAACGCAACGCGGCCACCGAATCGCTGGAAATGTCCCGTGAGCGCACCGGCTACTACGGGTTTAACAGTGCTGAGACACGGGTATTTGGCCTGCTCAATGATCCCAACTTGCCTGCTTATGAAACCAGCAAGAAAAAATGGCAGGACGCCACCTTTGCCGAGATCACGCGTGATATTACCGCGATGTTCTCGCGCATTGAGCTGTCATCCGGCGGGCGTATCAAAGACGACACACCAATGACCCAAGTGTTACCGCTGGGCTTTCGTTCGGTACTGAATATCGCTAACCCGGTGGCACGTGGGGAAACCGTGATGCAGTGGGTAAAAGAGAACTACCCGAACCTGCGCTTTGTCTTCTCGCCGGAATTCCGCGAGGCCAACGGTGGAGCCAATATCACATACCTGTTTGCTGACAGCGTAGACGATGGTTCCACCGCGACCAATGCCACGCTGTTGCAGGTCGTGCCGGTGAAATATCAATTGCTGGGTTCTGACAATGGTATCAAAGGCTATCTGGAAGATGCGACCAACGCCACCGCCGGTATTTTCGTGACCCGCCCGTGGGCGATCACCCGCTTAACCGGTATTTAATCTCAGCCCTCTGCTGAGGGCATTTTGTTTATTCTTTAAGACAGGAGTTTCTTCATGTCTCAATCTCTTTACGTCTATTGCACCCTGTCCAATGACCAGAATTACGCGGTGCGTGATGGCGCGGTGTTTATTCACGGGCAGGCCAATATCATGACCAAGGCTCTGCACACCCCGCGCGGGCGCGTGACCGAAGTCAGTGCCGAGCAGTATGCGCAACTGAAAGACAATCACGTCTTTAAGCTGCATAAAGAAAACGGCTTTATTTTGGTCGAAAGCTGTAAAACCGAGCCGGAAAAAATCGCCACCAATATGGAAGCCAGCGACCAGTCAGCACCGGATACACCGGAATCACTGGAAGCCGAAGGCAAAGACACGCCGAAAACCAATATTAACAAAGGCAAGGGCAAATAATGAACACGGATACATTCCCCCTGACCGCGTTTCGGGTGTTGTATCCGCAGTTTGCTGCTCAGCCCGATGATGCTGTTAACGTGATTGCCGGATCTGCCCGGCACTATTTTTCCCCGTGTCGGGGTGTTTGTACCGATGAGCTTTGGATACTGGTCACTGCCCATATGCTGGACTTGCGCCGGTTAATGGCACAGGGAGAATCCCCCACCGGTGTTGTCACTGCGGCAACCATCGGCAGTGTAAATGTTTCTTTCACTGCACCGCCGGTTGGCTCTAATACCTCGCACTGGTTCAACCTGACACCCTTTGGTCAGCAATATCTGGCGCTGCTCAATCGTTGTGGACGGGCACCGATGTATGTCGGTGGCAGGGGCGAACGCGCAGCCTTTCGTAGCGTCGGCGGGCGTTTTCCTAATGGGGGACGGGTATGGCGATAAATCCGAAACTGGCACACCTTAAGCGGATCTATGACGAACTGGGCAAGAAGCAAATCAAGGTCGGTTTCTTTGAGCACAGTCAATATCCCGATGGCACACCGATTGCCTATGTTGCCGCCATTCAGGAATTAGGTCATGGCCCTATTCCGCCGCGCCCTTTTGTTCGTCCGTCAATCAACGCCAACAAGGAAAAATACCAGCGTGGTTTTAGGATGGCAGTTGATAAAGCGATTTCAGGTGAACTCAGTCTTGAACAAGGCCTTGCTCAGGTGGGCGAAGCGGCAAAAGGTGATGTCCAAATAGGGATCACGGCGGTTCAAACGCCCCCGTTGTCGATGGTAACCCTGTTACTGAGAAAGCGGCGTAAACAGGACGGATTTAAAAGGGGCGGTAAGGCGGTGGGTGAAGCGCACCGGGATGTACACTTTATCGGCCCCCGGCCTAAGAAGGATAAAACACTGGATATCTCCGGTGTCAGCCAAAAACCGTTAGTGGATGAAGGGCTTATGATCCAGTCGGTTAACTATGCCGTGGAGGACAAATAATGTTTGGCAATTTACAGCGCATTGCCTCGCGCTATATCCCGCAACAAACCGTGCTCTGGTATCGCTTTAAGGCGCGTGAGCTGGATGAGCTAGGCCGATGGCAAAATACTTATCACTATCCCATTCCCATCAGAGGAAGCTGGCAGGCCGTCGATACGCAGGATGTGCGGGAGATGGGGCTGGATACGGCGAAAGTGTACCGTAAGCTCTACACCACGCATGATATTCACCATATCCAGCGGGGCACATCGCCGGATTTTCTGGTTTTCGCCGGACGGCGCTACGATGTGATGGGTGATGCAGACTGGTACGCGCAGGACGGCTGGCTGTCGATTGTCTGCATTGAGGCGGGCGACTATGACGGATAAACAGATCTATGCCGCCATCCGGGCACAGTTGCTGAAACAGCTTGGGGAAGTCGGTATTGCTGTTCCGGTAATAGCGGGTTTCCAATCGACCAAACAGGGGCGGGAAGAACGCTTTGTGATGTTCTTTCCTGTCAGTGAGAACGCCCACGGCTGGCAGGGACGTCACTACCGGATTATCGGTAATAACGCCAACCATCAAGAAACCCAGCTTGTGGAGAAAACGCTACAGGTGCAGGCGGTCGGTGAGTTTGAACAGTACACGGCAGGCGATATCACCGCCACCGTGCGCATGATCATGAACTCGTTGCCCTTTGTGGAAGCACTGCATAAGCAGAGGATCGGCGTTCAACGTGCAGGCAGCCTGCGAATGCCATTCTTTATTAACGATCAGGGCAATTATGAAATGTCACCCTCGTTTGATATCACTCTCACCCATTCACGCGACATTAAACCCAACACAGCCGCTGTCAGTGTGCTGTTTCCCGATATTTACCGAATATAAGGTTAATCTATGCCAATAAAACAAACCCGATACGTCGATATCGCCAGTGCGGTGATCGGCGCATCCAGTGTACCTATGCGTAAACTCACAGGGCGCGTATTTTCTACCCATCCCAAAATTCCGGCAGGCAAGGTATTAGAGTTTGCCCCCGGTCAGGTCGATGATTTGCTCGGTTCTGACTCACTGGAGGCCAAATTTGCCCGTCAGTATTTCAGCTACGTCAGTCCTGCCCCGGTCAGTAAACCGAAAGAATTGCAGATTGTGGCTTATGAACCCATCGGTCGTGCGCCGTCGGTTTATGGCACTCGTGCGGCAGCATTGGATGAACTGAAAGCGTTAGTGGATGGCACTATCACGGTGACCCTTGGCGGGGTGACGAAAACCTTCCCCGACATCGATTTATCGAAAGCGACTTCCTACGCTGATGTTGTTTCCGCTGTGCAGGCCAAACTGAACGCTGAGAAGGCGCCGCAATTTGCCAATGCCTATCTGACCTTTAACGCGATGGACAGCGCCTTTGTCTTAAGCGGCGGGGTGCAGGAGAAAGCAGAGATCAACGTGGCTTACTCGGTACTGGCGGATGCCATGGGCTTATCCTCCGGCAGTCGTTCAGCCGGTAATGCTGCCCAGTCACCACTGGATGCTTTTCTGGCAGCGGAAAAAATCTCGGATTCGTTTGGCAGTGCCACGTTCCTGACGGACATCGCGTTAACACAGGCGGCTGAACTGGCGCAGTATGTTGCCGGGGAAAACGTTAAATACCAGCTCCATTTAGCCGTGACAGCTGAAAGAGCCGAAGACTGGAGCGCGGCATTGATCGGTACAGCTTCCACCGGCTTAAACCTCAAGACCGACGATAATGCCTTTGTGCAGGCGTTACCGATGGCGATTATGGCCGCCACCGATTATGACCGTACCAATGCCACTACCAATTATATGTTCCGCCAGTTTGGTGTCACCTTTCAGTCCCAAATCAGCGCGGATCTGGATGCTGACCGGCTCGATAAATTGCGCGTCAACTATTACGGTGAAACGGCAGTGGCGGGTTCGCAAATTCGCTTCTACCAGCGCGGCTTCCTATGCGGTTCATCGTCGAATCCGCTGGATATGAGTGTTCACGCTAACGAACAGTGGTTAAAAGCCCATATTACCCAGCAATGGTTCAGTTTGCTGATGTCCACACGTGGACTTCCAGCCAATAAAGACGGTGCCGCCCGTGCCATGACGGTGATTGCGGGTGCGGTCACGAAGGCACTCAATAACGGCACGATTTTACCGGGTAAAACGTTAACCGAAGTGCAGAAACTGGCTATTGCTGATGCCTCCGGTGACGATTTGGCGTGGCATGACGTGCAGGACAAGGGCTATTGGTATAACACGCAGATTGTGGAGCAGACAGGCGCGTCAGGCTTGCCTGAATACGTCATGAAATACGTGCTGATTTACAGCAAGGGCGACTGGGTACGTAAAGTCGATGGTTCGCACAATCTGGTTTAAGGCTGGTTTTAAGGAGTAAGAAAAATGTACGATGTTTCCGCCACCGGCTTGAGTCTGGTAATTCAGGCCAGTACCACTTTCCCGTCAGGGATTACCATTACCCAATTTGCCGATGATGCCGATCCGCTGGACTTACCCGCGGTCGATATTGCCCAGACCGGCATGGACATCAACGGCAACCTGAACTACTGGTCAACACCGACGCCGCAAACCATCACCATTAACGTGCTGGCAGGCAGTGAAGAAGATGAAAACCTCGCCATTCTGTTAGAGGCCAACATTGCCAAGCGGGGGCGCCGCCATGCCGGTGACATTATCACGCTGGTTGCCTCTTATGGTGATGGTTCAACCACCACCGCGCGTAACGGCAAGATCACCAATGGCAGCCGGGGTAACTCTGCCGCCAGTGCCGGGCGTCTGAAATCCAAACAGTATACCTTTGTGTTTCAAGACTTCGACCGCACTCGTGCACGTTAATACTTTTTTATCAACGAACTGGCGGCTTGTCCGCCTTTTTTGATCTGAGGCCATGATGTTAATCAAACCCAAAACTATCACGATCACCGATGCCGACCGTGAAGCGCATACCTTTATTATCAGCCGATTGCCTGCCACGGTCGGTCGGGAGATCCTCGCCAAATACCCGCTCGCCAATGTGCCCAAGATAGGTGACTACGCTATCAGCCATGAAGCGATGCTGAAGATGATGCGCTATGTGGCGGTCGAACGCGACGGTGACGAAATCTTACTGAAAACCCAGATCCTGATTGATAACCATGTGCCGGATGGCGAAGCGCTGATCCGGCTGGAACTGGAAATGCTGCGGTATAACACCAGTTTTTTCGGGGCAGACGGGAGCCGCGGTTTCCTCCAATTCCTGCTGGACAAAATCAGCGGTTCACTCCCGTCGATTATCAAAACGCTGATGGGTTCATTGCCGTCATCGTTAGCGCAGGCTACGCCACCCTCACCGAACTCAAAACGTCGATAGATTTGGAAGAGGCGTTCGACCTGTGGGAAATCGCCATCACCAACCGGTATAACGAAGCGTTGGCGGCATCAACACCGAGGTAACTTTATGTCACTGTTAGATACCTTCGTGCAGGTATTTGAATTTGATACCCGTCAGGCGGATGCGGCGTTTGATCAGTTCCGCCGCTCTACCGATGACATGATTGCGGATATGAGAAAAGCGCAGCAGGCCGCCGAAGCAGGCTCTGGCGGTTTTAGTCAGTTTGTGCAGGAACTGGCTGCCTCACTACAGGAAATGTCAGGTGGCGGGGGCATCAATTTTGATGTTGATCTGCACGAAAGCCAAGAAAAATTGACGTCCGTCCGGGAAAAAATCAGTGAGCTGGAGGCGGCGCTTGCCACACTGGACAGCCAGCGGGAGCAAGCCAGCCTTGGCTTGCAGGACAGTAGCACAACGGTCACTGAGCTGACGGCACAGTATGACCAGCTACAGGGGGAACTCAGTACCCTCAATGGTGAGCTGGGCAGCCTGACCGCTGCGGAGCAAAAGAACGCCAAAGCCAAAGAAGCCGTAAACGCCATAGTTGAGGCATTACAGGCGGATTACGCCAAGTTTGTGGCTACCATGCGCACACAGGGCATCCAGGCCGCTATTGATGAAGCGAAAGCTCAAAATAATTTGCAACGAGCGTTGACCGATACCGAGGGCAAATATAAAGCGGCCGGAGAGTCAGTGGCAGGTTTTGCCACCAAAGCGCTCGGCGCGGTCGGCATTGTCATGAGCATTGGCGGGATTTTTACCGATGCAGTGTCACGCTCACAGGAAATCGAGGCACTGGATAAACTTGGTAAGAAAATCGGTATTGCCACTGAAAATGTGGATGCGTTTGGCGGCGCGCTGGCAGAACTGGGCGGTTCGCGGGATGCGGCACAGGCTGATCTTGAGGCGATGTCGCAGTCATTCGGCAAAGCCACTAATAAGATGGAAAAAATTCTGGCCACGGCAGATAAAGTCAAGGGTATGAAGTTTGATAAGGCCAAAGCGACACTTGCCGGGTTGGGTGTCTCAGATGACAAGACCGTCGAGCTGATGATGAAAGGCCGCAAAGAGCTGGAACGGGTGATGGGGATTCAGAAAGAATATTCCGGCATCACCAAAGAGAGCATCGAAAAATCCATCAAATTCAATGCCGCCATGAACAAGTTTCAGCAATCCTCCGGCCTGCTCAAAAACAGCTTTCTGGAAATGGTAATCCCCGTTCTCGCCAAAGGCATGGAATGGTTGTCCCAGTTCATCGACTTTTGTAAGGATAATAAGAACCTGATTATTGGCTTCTTTTTAGCGGTTGGTATTGCAGTGGCCGCATTTTATGTGCCACCCATGCTGGCTGCCGCAGCCGCGACACTGGCGGCGACGTGGCCTATTCTGGCCATTATCGCCATCATTGCATTATTGGCCGCGGCCTTTGCCATTGTCTATGACGACATCATGAACTTTATCGACGGCAACGATTCGATGATAGGCCGCATCATGGACAAGTATCCCATGGTGAAGAAAGTCATCATGATGCTGTGGGAAGCGTGGCAAACCCTGTTTGGTTATCTTAAAACCGGGGTGAAATTTGTCGCCGATATCGTGATTGCCGCCTTTAATTATATGGATCAGAAAATCACTGAATTTATCAACTGGCTGCTGGGTTCAGTGGCTTCCCTGACTGAATGGGGCAGCCAGTTTAGCGGGGTATTTGATACCGTCTCGGATGCGGTGGTCGGCGCGTTTAAATGGATGTGGGAGCAGGTACAGAAAGTGATTGGCTGGATAAGTAACGGACTGGACGCCGTGTCCAAGGGATTAAGCACGGTGAAAGGCTGGTTCGGTTTTGGCAACAATGACGTGGCGGTTGACCAAAAAGTTGAACATAACGTCACGACCCAAGACGCGGAACAATACCTTAATGTGCTGGCCGCCAAACGTAAAAGTGCACAAGAATCAGGCATCGATACGGGCGAGCTGGATAAGGAGCTTCGGTTACTGCGTCAACAACTGGCGGACGGGCAGAATGCGGCTGACGTGGTGGCAGGGGTCGAGGCAGCGAATAAAAAACTGATGATGGCTTCGCAAAACCCGTTAAATCCGGTCACCAGTCAGGCTATCAGCAACCAGTCGCACCAGACCCATGAAACCAATACGCAGATCGGTGAAGTCAATATCACGACACAGGCCACCGATGCGCAGGGGGTCGCCAAGGATATGAAAGGCGAGCTGAATAACCAACTGAAAGACTTAGGTCAGCAAACATCAACGGGGGTGGCGAAATGATCACCGAGGTGAAAATCTTTAATGTCGAGAACTTCTCTACCTTGTTTGCCTCAGCCAGCCCGATACAACTCAGTATCCGGGATGAACATAAGGTGACGAAGTTTCAGGTGGAGAACGGCGAAACCCGCAGCGACCATATTGTGGTGGAAGCCGTCGAGATTGGCATGGAATTGTTGCTGACCGGGGAACTGAAAAACAGTTTTTCGGCCATGCAGCAAGCCTACGATACTCATCAGTTAGTCGGCATTCAGACACGGGTGAAAACTTACCAGCCGATGATCCTCGTCAACTTCTACCATGATGAAATCGCGGAGATGGCAGACGCGATCAAGCTGTCTTTACGGTTCAGCGAGTGGCGCACGGTTGAGCCGGAATACGGTGAACTGCCGCCCCGGAAAGTGGCGAAAAAAAACCAGTCCGGCACGGTCAACCGGGGCAATGTCCAGACCAAGCCGGTCGAGGGCAAGAAAAAATCCGTTGCCATCAAAATCATGGATGGCGAAAGTCTATTCGGAAATAGTGGAGGCCAATGATGCGCGAAATCCCGTTACGCGCCATTCCTAACCAGCGGCTGGCGGTGACATTGGACGAGGCCAACTGGGTGATCACCCTCAAAGTGGCACGCACGATGATGGTCTGTGATATTCAGCGCGATGATGTGATAGTGGTTCAGGGCAGCCGCTTAATCCCCAATACGCCGTTAATTCCTTATGCGTACCTCAGCACCGGCAATTTTGCCTTGTTGACCGAACATCACGAACTGCCCTGGTGGGAAAAGTTCGAATCCACCCAAACGTTAATTTACTGGAGTCACGATGATAGATCTGCGACGCATCCGGCTGGGGATTGAAGTCAGCGGGCGGCTGAACTGGTACGAGGGCATGCGTATCTCGGCCTCCGGCACCAAGTACGCCAATCCCCTGCAAAATGAATGCACCGTGAATATTGATGGCCTCAGCGCCGACACCCGCGATTTTCTCCTCACCCAAACCAGCCCCTACACCAAAAGTAAACAACCCCGCCGCCTGATACTGGAAGCGGGGCGGGTGAATACCGGGCTGTTTCGGGTGTTTGTCGGCGATATTGTCAGCGCGGAGATTACCTCGCCGCCGGATGTGACCTTAACCCTCAAGGCCAAGACCGGCAACAGCAGCAGTGGTGAGATAGTTTCCTCCTCTGGCGGGGCACTGAAAAAACTGTCTGAAATTGCACAGGGCATTGCCAATGACTGTAAGGTCAAACTGGATTTTCAGGCCACCGATAAGCAGATTGCCAATTGGTATTATTGCGGGGCGGCCTTGTCGCAAATCACACGGTTACAGGAGTCCGGCGGCGTCAAAGCCTTTATTGATGATGAAGTGTTGTATGTCAAAGACAGCAATCAATCACTCAAAAATCGCCTGCGTATCCTGAACATGAAATCGGGCATGGTCGGTATTCCCAAAGCCACCGAGAAGGGGCTGGATGTCAGCTTCCTGATAGATGGTGAATCTTTCCTTGGCGGGATGTTGCGTCTGGACAGCAAACTGAATAAATCCCTCAACGGCGATTACCTTATTGAGCAACTGAAGTTCGATATTGCCTCTCACGATGATGCCTTTTTCTACACCGCCACTTGCAAGCGAGCATAAACCATGAATCAACCCAATAGCGATATGGCGAGTGAGGGCAGCCTTGCCGGGCAGTTTATGGCGGCCTTTCGTAACCTGCTGCTCAATGTCGAAGACATGCTGCCTGCCACGGTCGTGAGTTATGACGACCAGACCAACCGTGCCACCATTAAACCACTGGTGATGATGGCCACGACAGAAGGACAAACCGTTTCCCGTGCGCCGCTGGCGAATATTCCGGTCTTCCGCTTTGGCGGGGGCGGCTTCTTTCTGCGTGTGCCGCTGAAACCCGGTGACTTTGGCTGGCTGAAAGCCAATGACCGCGATATCAGTCTGATATTCCAGCGCGGTGGACAGGAAGACCAGCCCAATACGGCGCGGCTCCATTCGTTCAGCGATGCCATGTTCTTTCCTGACACCATTAAAGGCTGGGCGATTGATGGCAAGAACTTGGATGCCTTGGTTATTCAGTCGATGGACGGCAGCGTTTGCCTTTCTCTTCACAGCAATAAGGCCGTACTGGACACGCCGAAATTTGAGATCAACGCGCCTGAAACGATATTCACTGGCAATGTCACCATTAACGGCAACCATGCGGTCAATGGTAACAGTGATTCTTATGGCGGTACGATGCGCCATAACGGCCACAATATCGGGGATACCCATCAACACAGCGGGGTACGAACCGGCGATGGCAATACGGGAGCACCCCTATGATCACGTTTTCTGTGGATGACAATAACGATTTAATGCTGGGCGATGACGGCAACCTGTCACTTTGCAAAGGCGAGCAGGCGGTTAAAAACCTGTGTGTTCACTATGCCCGTGCATTACGGGGCGAGATGTTGCACAAGGTGGATAAGGGTATCCCTTACTGGAAAACTACCTTCGGGCGCCACGCTGATATTCCGATGTTTGAAGCCGCGTTCCGTGAACGCATGCGCGAGGTGGACGGGGTAGACGAGGTTGTTTCCTTTCAGGCTGAAATCGCGGATGGCGAACTGCGTTATGTTGCTGTGATCCGCTCAATTTACGGGAGTTTTACCCTCAATGGCTGATTATCATTACATTACCCGACAGGGCGTGATTGTGCCGGATACGGCAGACTTGCTCGGCGCCGTGGAAGCCGATTTTCGGGCGGCGTTCGGACAGGACATCGATTTGTCACCGGAAACGCCCCAGGGCGCATTGGTGACAATGGAAACCGAAAACCGTGACGCGATGGTCAGGAACAATGCCGAGCTGGCCAACCAGATTAACCCCGATATCGCGGGCGGGATATTTCTGGATGCGATTTGGGCGTTGATGGGCGGCAGTCGCTTTGCAGCTACCCGCTCCTACCTGTCCAATGTCGAATTTGGCGGTGTGCCCGACACCGTTATCCCTCAAGGGGCGCAGGCGGAATCGGTCACCGGTGCACGGTTTGAAACCATCAGCACCCTGATTATCGGCAAGGACGGCAAAACCACCGGCGATATGCGGGCGGTGTTGTTCGGCACAATTGAATGTAAGGCCGGCCACCTTGAACGGGTGGCCAGTTCTATCCTGGGCTGGGAAACCGTCACCAATCCCACGCATGCAGTTGTCGGGCGTGAAGCCGAATCCGATATCAGTGCCCGGCAGCGGCGCAAACAGACGCTGGCAAAAAATACCGTTAGTGTGGGGGAGGCGATCACCTCTTCACTGTACGAACTGGAGGGGGTGAATTCGCTGTCGTTCCGTGAGAACTACGCCCCCCAGATCATCACAATTGATGGCATCAAATTGTTGCCCCATAGCGTCTATGTCTGCGTGGAAGGGGGCGACCGTGAAGAAATTGCCCGGGCTTTGTTGCGCACCAAAACCATTGGTGCGGCCTATAATGGCAAAGAGGTCGTGACGGTGACGGAGAGAGTCAGTGGACAGGAATATGAAATCCGCTTTGACCGTCCGATGGAAAAAATCACCTTCTGTCGTGTCACCGTGAGAAAGTCCACAATGGACGCCCAAAGCATTATCCCCGCCGCCATTGAGCGATGGGTACGCGGTGAGCTGGAAGGGGACAGCGGGCTGGTAGTCGGGCGTGAAGTGTCGCCCTTTGAAATCTCAGCGGCTGTCAGTGCCGTTGAACCCCGGCTGTTTATCACCAAAGTCGAGTTATCTTTGGATGGCCAGTCATGGTTAATAGGCACTATTCCTATCAAACTCAATGAAGTGGCCCGGTTACACCGGGGATCAGTGCAGGTGGTGATGGTATGAAGATACAAAAGCTGGCACTTCATTCTGACCTGCTGAAGGCCATTCTCTGGCAATACGAGAACGCCGATAAACTGAAAACACTGGCGACCCGTAAGGCCGATTATTTCAACCGCAATACGATAGCATTCTGGCAGCACTGGTACCGTGATGTGTTCAATATCGATACCGCTAATGACTTCGGACTGGCCGTCTGGTCGCGAATTTTGGATGTGTCACTCGGTATTGACGTAGCACCCAGCGATAAAACCAAAATCGGCTTTGGTTTCGGCAGGAAACGTAACTTCAAGGGCAACTTCCGGCGCAATGCCGATTACACCCTGATGCTGACCACTGACCAGAAGCGCTTAATCATTCGTATGCGTTACTTCAACCTGACCCAAAGCCCCACGGTCGTCAATATCAACACTTTTTTAGAGCGCTTCTTCTGGCGTAATGACAGCAAAGTGTTTGTGCTCGATCCACTCGACATGACCTACATGTATTACGTTTTCAACTTCAACCCCGATGAAAATCTCAGGGTGTTGCTGGAAAACTTTGATCTGATGCCACGTCCTTCTGGCGTGGGCGTCAAATACCGCGTTGTCACCAAAAAAGCCTTTGGCTTTGGCAAAAAACACACCAACTACTTAAGCAGTAACTTCGGAGCTTAATTCCATGACAAAAATCTTTAAAACCCCCTTTGCTGCGCAAGGGGACAGGGTTGCTATACCTAATGAAGTCCAGCCAGACGGCGCAGTCTCCTACGCACAAGGCTACGGCTACGATTACGAACGTGACCAGAACACTGATCCGGCAGCGAAAGATATCGAACGCGAGAAAATGAACGGCATTTTTCACGATATCACGGAAGCGGTGGGGGAGATGCAGGCGTTTGGTGCTGCGCAATGGTCAACCGAGGCGCAACCGTACCCAATACGGGCACTGGTGTATCACAAGCAAAAATTGTGGCAATCCCGCATTGAGAATAACAAAGAAGAACCCACGGCAGGCAATGGCTGGTTAGAGCTGAAAGCTGATCTGACCGCAACTGATGTTGGTGCATACAACAAGGAGGAGGCTAACCAGCGTTTTCAGCCATTAGGGAACTATACACCTGCAGGTTATAGCTATGGCAAAGAAGAGTCTGATAATCGTTTTCAACCGAAAGGCAGCTATCAACCTGCAGGTAATTACGCGCTGAAGGGGGAAAGTTATCTTAAGTCAGAATCGGATGGGAAATATCAGCCGAAGGGAAATTATCTGGTAGCCGGTTATAGCTACTCAAAGAACGAAAGCGATGGTCGCTATCAACCCAAAGGCAATTATGCCCCTGCTGGGAACTATGCCTTGAAAGGAGAAAGTTACACCAAAAGCGAGTCGGACAATAAGTACCAACCCAAAGGTAGCTATCAGTCTGCCGGCAATTATGCCGTTCGTGGGGAAAGTTACACGAAAGGGGAATCGGATGGGAAATATCAGCCGCGTGGAAATTATCAACCAGCCGGAAGTTATCAACCCAAAGGAAATTACCAGCTTGCTGGGAATTATGCAGTTAGGGGAGAATGCTATACCAGAGGAGAGAGTGATGGGCGGTATCAAATGCGGGGCACGGCTCAAAATTGGCGAAAAATTGGTGATTTTGGTGGTGCTTCTGCCGTCAAGGAAATATCTCTGAGCGAGAATTGCTTAGGTAAATATTTATTTGTTCAACGGCATAGTAGAGGAAATGGGACAATGACAGGGTTTCTAGTTCCTCCTATTGCAGGTATCCGCTTTTGCGTTCCTATGGGGGTTGAAGGTTCTTGGGATTTTATCGTTTCGCAGGATGGCAGGAGACTAAATATGGTAGATAGTACTTATGGAGCTGCATCTGGTGTTTATATAGTGGACTGAATTATTTTTCTAAAATATATCTATCTTATTCATCCAGATTGTTTTTAAAGTTATATGAGAAATTAAATTGGTTTTGCATTCCATGTTGTTTCATTTTTTATTATGTGAATGCAAGTTTTTTTTCAGCCCCCACAACGGTAGTGACGGTAATTTATGTTATCACAGATTCTGAGTTGATACGATCCGAAGCATAGC
>NZ_LFCV01000004.1 GCF_001037465.1 Xenorhabdus khoisanae | reverse complement strand
CTGCTGTTGCTTTTCCAGTGACAGGCGTTCTGATGCCAGCGTCACCGGCTGTGCCCAGACAATTTCCTCATAAAACCGGCCGCCGAGCACTTTTTCATCCCGGGCGTCATAAATCATGACAGTCAGCGGGAAAAAAACGCACTTCGCTTGATGAGATAACGTTTCCGGCACCGGCCAGTCACCCAGTAAATGGATAACCTTCAGGCGCTGCACCGCTTCTGTTACCGAAGCCGTTTCGCACACGGCCAGGGTTTCTTCCCGCAGTGATTGCCTCGCTTGCGGGTGTTGCATCAGGCCGGTGACCTGCACGGTAAAAATGTCTTCACGTAATTCCGGGTCGGTATCATCCGATACCGGTAAAAAAATCGGGTGCATCGGTATTTCCTTGATTGGAGGTCAAATAAAAAAAACACCCGCCCGAGACCGGGAAGGTGTTTTCTGCTCCCTGGTCAGGCGCTTAAGAAAAGGATTAACAGCATCATGGGCTGGTAACTTCAGTGAAAGTTATTATTTTGATTTTCGATTAATGACGGGCTGATAAAGTCCTCGTGGAGTCCCAATGTCATGACTGACCCTATCAGACCGTTTTCTGGATGTTACTTCGCATATTCCCGCAATTCGCAAAACCGACAGGCATCCCGCTCATTCAGCGCGGCGATACGGGCAAGCACGATTAACGTCACCGTCAGCCCGAAGGCATCAGCCGAGAGTGTCACCCTTAACTGCGTGTCCGACAGGTAAACCGGATAACTTTTCGCTGATGCCGGCACCATATAGGCCAGCGACTCAGACACCTGCTGGCCAGTCCATTGCTCAGGCTGGTAATCTCTGCATAACGTTGAGGCGGTATTGGCAATCAGAAATCCCAGAAACAACCGTTCCAGCGGTTTTTTGCCGGGAAACGCAGCAGACAGCGCGGGACTGTCCAGCATGATAAGGTCACTTTTTTGCATGATGTTCTCCTGTCAATAAAAAAAGATGGAGAACACCCTGCCCGACGGGAAAAGTATTCCCCGTCCGAGTGACTGGCGTAATGCCAAGGTGGATTAAATAACCTTCATCATCTCTATAAAGACGATATCTGCTTCCAAAGGTGGGCAGATGTACCACACAGTGTGTACTCCCTTGCAGGCTACGGG
>NZ_LFCV01000003.1 GCF_001037465.1 Xenorhabdus khoisanae | reverse complement strand
TGCCGTTTATGAAAAACAAGAAAAAGAGGCTAAAAAAATGTCCGGGATTTCTTGACCGCTACAGATGGCCCTTTGGAATTACGTATTCCCCGTGATCGGGAAGGCGTGTTTGAGCCTCAACTGGTCAGGAAGCATCAAACCCGGATCACGGCCATGGACAATCAGATCTTGTCGCTGTATGCCAAGGGGATGACGACCCGGGAAATTACTGCCGCCTTCAAAGAAATGTACGACGCGGATGTATCGCCCACGCTCATCTCAAAGGTCACTGACGCCGTACTGGAGCAAGTCACTGAGTGGCAAAATCGCCCGCTGGATGGCCTATACCCTATTGTTTATCTTGACTGTATCGTCATTAAGGTTCGACATGAGGGGCGGGTGATCAACAAGTCCGTGTTCCTGGCTCTGGGGATCAACCTTGAAGGTCAAAAGGAGCTCCTGGGTATGTGGCTGGCCGAAAATGAAGGGGCGAAGTTCTGGCTGTCCGTACTGACCGAGCTCAAGAACCGGGGACTGGAAGATATTCTCATTGCCTGTGTCGATGGACTCAAAGGCTTCCCGGATGCTATCAACACTGTTTATCCCGAAACCTGTATCCAGCTGTGCATTGTGCATATGATACGCAACAGCCTGCGGTTCGTGGCCTGGAAAGACGACAAAGCGGTCACCCGTGACCTAAAAGCCATTTATCAGGCGCCAACAGAAGAAGCGGCGTGGCAGGCACTGGACGCATTTGGCCGGACTTGGGACACCCGTTATCCCCAAATCAGCCGTAGCTGGCAGTCTAACTGGAACAATCTGTCGACGTTCTTCGCCTACCCAGCCGAGATCCGCAAGGTCATCTACACAACGAATGCGATTGAATCGCTGAACAGCGTTATCCGTCATGCGATTAAAAAGCGTAAGGTGTTCCCGTCAGATGAATCTGTGAAGAAAGTGATCTGGCTGGCTATCCAGGCTGCGTCACAGAAATGGACCATGCCGTTACAGGACTGGCGAATGGCAATGAGTCGTTTTATTATCGAATTTGGTGACCGCCTGGACGGTCACCTCTAGAAAAGGCATTTACACAAAATGCAGTACAGGCTCCAGGGGGGAAGTTCCCTTGCGCGACCCGATAACCCCTATAGTACCGCAGTCTCTCCCCTTTACTTTTACGGTTGTGTACAGATAAAAACCATGAATACTGGTGTTGACATATCAGGGAAGCCCTTATAGTACAATAACTTCCGGCCTCCAAGCTGCCCCCTATATTCTGCGTTATCTGACCGATCAGGATTTACGTCATACGGTTCAGCTTCAGCTCAATAAAGGCGAATACCGGCATAAGTTACCCCGATGGATCTTTTTTGCAAACCAGGGTGAATTCACAACCGGTGACTACGAAGAAATCATGAATAAGGCCAGCGCTCTGAGTCTGGTATCCAATGCAATCCTGTACTGGAACACATCAAGAATAAGCAATATTGTTAAAGGGTTACGTGAAAATGGTGAAGTTATAGATGATGATGTATTAGCCCATATCTCTTTACTACCCTATAAACACGTATTACCCAATGGCACTTATTTTGTTGATGGGGAACTTTACGGTACAGAGCCTACCGAAAGGGCAAAACCGTAAGGTTCTGTTCAAATGCTCCCGCTGGTCCTTAGCGTACGTTTTCGGACGGTTGAGCTTCAAACCCCTTATTACATTATGCATCGCTGCGGTTGGGTGCGCTAAAAATTAGGCCGCATGATGGGGTTGTTGAGTAATATCTCCACGACCAGATAATAATCCTTCCACTGAAATATCTTCATCCAGTTCATCCCAGTGAATACCCCGGGGACTGAGTTCAAAATTTTCTCTGGCTATAGCGGGAGCATGCATTAACCGTGGAAACCAAGCCAGGGGTACACCCAAAGTTCTGGCATCACTCAGTTCGACCCACATATTGTATTCATCAAAACGTACACTTTTAGCCGAAATAGTCATTCCAAGCCTCCCTGTTTAGTTTAATTACGCCTGTCAGTTCTTTAAGCTCCCGGGCATTAAATCCATCATTTCTTGCCAATGAAACATCTGGTACTAACCAGAATTTAGCTTCCCCTTCAGCACTGTGAATATGAATATGCACAGGCTCAAGGGGATTTCCTTCGTTTGAGTAGAAGAAAAATCGATATCCCTTAAAACGTAAGATGACTGGCATTCGTCTTAGTTCCGTACTAATTAGTTCACGTTTAAACTCCACAATGAAATACTCACCGAATTCTTAACTAGACCAGCAGAACTTCCGGTCCGAGTCGTTCAAGAATGCGGAGCATTCTGAGAGCTGGGCCACTTGGTTTCTTTTCTTCACGTTCCCATTTGGAAACACTTTCTTTTGACATGCCTAACGCCATA
The DNA here is from genome assembly GCF_001037465.1 of Xenorhabdus khoisanae. GTDB lineage: Bacteria > Pseudomonadota > Gammaproteobacteria > Enterobacterales > Enterobacteriaceae > Xenorhabdus > Xenorhabdus khoisanae. The sequence goes on along the minus strand of NZ_LFCV01000003.1, from coordinate 18,366 downwards.
GCTAACATAGATTGGGACATTCCATGTTGCGCACGAAGTTGTTTTATTTCAGTGCCTGTCATCATTGTAACCGCTTTAATTTGATCGTTGACTAAGCTTACAGGCGAAGTATCGATTACGTGTAGTTCTTCAGCTAACTCAAGAATATTATTTAATTTATTACTCATAGATAATTTTCTCCAAGCAGTAATGCTTACTATAGTAACAGGTACTACTTTTAAATCAAATAATTTGCATACTATGCGGGTTTTATGAGCGAAGCGAATGAAAGGCGGCTCTCATTATCCAATGGAAACAACGCGGTTGAACCGCCGAAGCCAAGAGGGAGTTAATGGGGACTAGAAACCCCTTCTTCCTACTAAGCTAAAAAATTATCAGAGAGTTTTTGGGTTTAATAAGTTCTGCCAAAGGCACGCAGTGATCACGCCATAGGCGTGACGTATCTGCGCGTTAGCGGGCGTTTACGACCGCTTACGGGACGTTATTTATGGAAATTTTCCCTTGAACGTAGTGAAAGGGACTAACTATCGAGAGTTGCAGCTTTTAGGCTCAACTCGATTTTTTATTCCTTATTTATAAGGCTTGTTTTGTTCAGGAATAAACTTCGAAATTAATGAAAGATTAAAACACATATTCGAAGCTAACTGTTTTATTTTTATACTTCTTAGCAGTTTTGAGCAAAAAAGCTGTTTCGGAAGCGGAAACAATCGAAAAAAATGAAGAAGTAGATAAGTTGACCGGGTAAGAAACAATCGAAATTTATTACCATGTGAAACACCGAAACCGCGCTAGGCACGGTCAGTTGGATTTGTCTTTAAGGAAACTCTCGCTAAGTTAGAATGATTCCTTCTTGTTCAAGTAACAAGCGATAGAATTGTTCCGAGTATTCACTTACGTGAGGATACTGTGCCTTTAGTTTGTTTTTTGCGTAGTGAACAGCAACCGGTGTTGTTGTTTTTTGCCATTCGACAAACATACTCCAGTAGATTGAATCTGATTTGTCCTTTTTACGTAGATTCGCCACTGAACGCCGCGTTCTCTCAAGTTCGGCTTCCAGATTTTCCGCTTGGTTATCCAGAGTCTCAATGTTGTCTTCGATGTGTTTCAGCGCTTCGTTTTTCTGTTCCTGTAAATCCTGAGCAACCACTGAGCGTTTAATCTTTTTCAGTAACTGGCGCAACGCATGTTTATTTTCTACATCAATACCCAATCGCGCCATGTTCAATAAATGACGTTGGTATTTTTTTTCCAGATTTTCAAGCTGGCCACTTTTTATAGCCCAGTTTTGGAAGTCAATTAAGCTCTGGCGGATTTCGTTACGGGGAATGCCTTTGGACATGAAAAATTCTGGTTTCAACCAAATTCGCACCGGCTTATTTTGGCCCGCATCACGGTCTTTATCCCGATGGACGACAATTTGTCCCATTTGCTCAAGGACTGACAGCGCATGAAGTGCTACATCATACGATTTACGGCCGTTTTCATATTCATGCAGCACGCCCATTGCCTTAGCGATAAATTCAAAAGGCACCATTACTTCAAACAGATAATCATGACCGGGGAAAAAATCCGCATTTGCCACAAACGCCAGTGACAGTGAAGTCAGAGCTTCACGGCTCTCAGAACGTGTACGGATGCGCATCGGTTTTGGCACATAGTACGGGTTTTTCCGCTCAGAATACGGCGTATAACCCTTTTGACGAAGAGCGATAAGGTCACTATCCCGTCGCCAGTCATGGCTTTTCAGAGTACGGGATAACCGGGCAGACGTCCCTTTAGGGATTTTGATGTCCTGTTTCGGGATATTGCGCCGATGGATTTTCGACTGCCCCCGACGTAAAGCGTTGGATTCACCACGCCGGCTACGACGAACAGAGGGATCAAATGTTGATTGGGTGTGTTGATTTTTAAGCACATCCCCTGCACTTATGGCGGGTATCTAAAAGTTGCAATAGAAGTCTCATCGTTCTATACTCCTATGCAGAAACCATTATCGATTTCTGCAAGTGGACCCCATATATCTGAATGCAAGCCGCCAAGTTTGATGCAGATTGTGGGGTTTTTCTTTTTAGCGATTAGTTAATCATATTATCAACTGCCCGCATTTAGTCACCTTTCGGCGTGACTGACCAACAAAAAGCCTTGATAACCTAGCACTGTGAAACAAAAAACTCAATAAACCTTTCTAATTGTTTTACTCTCACCAATAAATCATCTGAACTTATCAGAAAAATAAAATAACTAAATAAAAATTAAACAATATAGATATTAGCACCGGAAGAATAAACGCTCAAGAAGGTTATGACGTTACATCGTTCATGCTGTGATCTGTGCTGGCTTTTTCTATTAACCGACTAATCATTTCACCCTGAGATATTCCCTCTACTTCACACATTTTTTGTAATTTTAACTTAAGCTCATTAGATACATAAACTCTGATAGTTTTATCATTTGCAGCCTTGCGGCGAGCAACAAATGCTTGTTGTTTTTCACTCCCTGTTAATGGCTTACCTTTTCTGTACGGGCGTTTTGAGGAAGAAGCAGCTGTACTTGCCTGTGACATAAAACCTCCATGCGTATAATTCAAAATCTATATATTGGCGAATAAAATAGTATATATCATAACCAGTTAACATGGGTTATTTCTGAGCATATCTACAGGTAAATTGAGGTAAAAGTCACATCAACGGTTTGACGCTTTCTTACTTAACCGTTAGTATTTTTTTCTACAAAAATGATCCATCGCCTGTCAGGATCGCCTTCGGGTGGCGAAACAAAACTCCTGTAGCCTGAAAGGGAGAGCAAAATTGCGGTACATCTGCACACTTTTGGAAGCAGATATCGTCTGACGATGAAAGTTATCCTGTCACTTTATACACCGGACAGGCTTATCATACATATTGAGCAGTTTCCTGCCACGTTAACCATAACCCTTTTACTTTGTACTATTTTTATCCATGCTTTAATTCACGCACGATAAACGTCCCGAAAACTTCGCGGCGTCACTTGCGTTAAAGCGAAGCGATTACCAAGTGACGTCGCCACGCGTCAACGTCCAGAGCATGTCCTGTCTGGCTTTATGACTGATTTGAACCTCATTTTTACTCAGTGTCACCTCTTTCTATTAGCATTTTTATGCCTTAATTCACTTACTTCGTTTGTTTTTCACCCACTGCCTAGCACAGGCTGATGCAGTAAAAAGGAGATATCACACGTCACGAATAATGAGGCGTTCATCCTGAGCTAATCAGGCACTGAACGGGGAGTAATCCACCGCCGTGCTGAGCACGTAGCGAACTCCTGCAAAAACTTAACGCAACCCACGCCCTGTATACACATTATCTGACGTACCACGGAACGGTGAACCTAACCGACACGCAGGGAATGTTTCGAAATGAGTAAAATGAGTCTGAAAATCAAAGGGGAAATACGGATAGCGAAGCGATCACGAACGAGAACAAACAACAAAGATTGACTTAGCCGTCCGTATTCTCCTCTGAGTTTATGTGCTCTTGAGAAGAATTATAGCCGTTAAACTTAGTCGTTCTGTTATTGAGTAAGGTAAAACAATCAGTTAAAGTATTCCCGCCATCAGCACAATCTAATGGTCAAGGTTTAGCAGCCTTGTGCGCTTATACACTGGTAAGATGTTTTACCAGTGTGCCTGCATTCGCCTTTTCTATGGCGGTTCAGGTGGGGGAGACTCACGTCTCGCCGGAGTAAGCGCCGGTCTGCTAACCCTGTCTGAATCGCCACCATCAATATTAATTAATGGGAAGGGGTAGCAGGAATGAATAACAACATCAGAAACGACTGGCATCAAGCAGACATAATTGCTGCACTACGCAAACGTGGTACTACCTTAGCCGCTCTCTCCCGTAAAACGGGACTCAGCTCATCAACACTCGCCAATGCATTCAGCAGACCGTGGCCTAAAGGTGAATGGATCATCGCGGATTATCTCGGCATCCATCCATCAGAGATCTGGCCAAGTCGTTATTTTGATCAGCGTGGTCAACTTATTGAGCGCAAGATTCGCAATAAGTCACAGGAGTAACCCATCTTCGTTTTTTAGTCAGTTTGTGAAAATGATAAATTTTAATATGAAGCCGTGAGATTTAAATGGCAGCCTGATTTGGCCATTTTTAAACTCCACGGCTTTTTTGATTTATTTTGACTTTGTACACTATCTGCAACCATATATTCGTTGCTATGTTTACCAGCTCTCCTTTTTTATGTGGAATTTTGTGATCTCTCAATAGCCCACCTGATAAGCTGATTGAACCAGTACACAAGATTCCATCATTTCAATCCCTGAAATCGATGCGAAATTTTGGCGATTTCACCCTGAAATTTCTCATTAAATTACTTTTAAAACAATAATATAACCATTAAATACCTATGGAGAAAAATAAACAAAATAAAGCGTTTTTCAATTTAAAAAATTTACATTTATAGTTTTATGTAGGATATTTAAATAAAATCTAAAAACCTACACATACGGTAAAAACATGAATGAAACCTATAAACAATTAGATAAGGTTGCGCAAAGGTCAGTTCGTCTACTCCAGTCGCTCAGTGACCAAATCCAAAGCCAAAAGCTGGAGCTGAGTAAAACAGCTTATTATCAAACGTATTCAAAAGCGGCTCTCGCAAAATTACCAAAGTTAACACGTGCCAGCGTGGATTATGCCGTTAACGAAATGGAAGCGAAGGGATATGTATTTGGCAAGAAGCAAGCAGGTTCTTCATCTAAGTACGCGATGACAATTGAGAACATCATAGATCTGTACCATCACAGAGGCGTTCCCAAATACCGGGATCGCTATCATGAAGCATTGACCTTCTTTATCGGTAATTTAAAGGGGGGAGTATCTAAAACCGTCAGTACAGTTTCTCTGGCACATGCATTACGCACTCATCCACACCTGATTTTCGAAGACCTTAGGATCTTGGTTATCGACCTTGACCCACAAGCATCGGCAACCATGTTCCTTGATCATAAACAGTCTATCGGTTCTGTTGATACAACATCAGCCCAAGCCATGCTGCAAAATGTTTCGCGTGAAGAGTTACTATCTGAATTTATTACATCCTCAGTCGTTGCAGGCGTGGACATTATTCCGGCATCCATTGAAGACGCATTCATCGCATCACGTTGGGAAGAACTCTGCGCAGAACATCTATCAAACCAGAACATCTATACTGTCCTTCGCGAGAATATCATCGATAAAGTGAAACACGATTACGACTTCATCTTTATCGACAGCGGACCACACTTGGACTCTTTTCTGTCTAACGCGATCGCCGCCGCAGACTTTCTTATGACTCCAATCCCACCCGCACAAGTGGATTTTCACAGTACACTGAAATATCTTGCTCGCTTGCCGGAGCTGATAGAAATGATCGAGTCAACAGGTGCATCAACTCGGCTCAGCGGTAACATCGGCTTTATGTCCAAGTTAGTGAATAAAACTGATCACAAGCTGTGTCATAGCCTGGCAAAAGAGATTTTTGGTGGTGACATGCTTGATTTTGCTATCCCGCGACTGGACGGGTTCGAGCGTTGCGGCGAGTCCTTCGACACCGTTATTTCCGCAAATCCTGCCACGTATATCGGCAGTGGGGAAGCACTGAAGAATGCGAAAACAGCCGCAGAAGACTTCGCCAAAGCCGTTTTTGACCGAATTGAATTCATCAGAGTTAACAGGGGCAACAATGCAAGATAAAAAACGTCCAACTATCGGAAGAACATTCAATTCAGTATCCCTGGATACGCCGGCGGAAAACCAAACTACAGAACAGCGTTTCACACTGGCTTCGGGTCAAACTGCCATATTTCAACTAGAGCACATCCCAGCCGATAAACTGGAGTCCGAAACTACCGTTAATTTTTTAGTCAATGGCCGGGATCAAAGCGCACTGACAAAAGAATCTGTCAGCGACATCATGCGCACCATCAATCTTCAACAATTCTTCCCGGCAATCGGTCGTCGTATTGATGGCAAGATAGAGATTTTGGATGGTTCACGCAGACGTGCCGCCGCTATTTTCTGTGGTGTTGGTCTGGATACCCTAGTCACGAACACAAACATAAGTGCGGATGACGCAAGACAACTTGCCGCTGATATCCAAACTGCAAGAGAGCACAACATTCGTGAAGTCGGTTTGCGTCTGCTCCAGCTGCGAGAAGGGGGTATGACTCAGAAAGAAATCGCTGAGTCTAACAACATGTCACAAACTAAGGTGACTCGCGCAATCCAGTGTGCTTCAGTACCTAATGATATTGTTGCCGTATTCCCTGTTATCGCAGAACTGAGCTATCCAGATTATAAAGCGCTTTTGGACGTCACCGTTGACATCAAGAAAAACAACCTTTCGATTGATGAGGTCGTCAGTTGTGTGTGTGATGAAGTTCAACATATGGATAAATCCAAGCCGGTTGCTCCCGACGAAATGAAATCGAACATTATCAGACTGTTTAAAAAGTTTAGCAGCAACAAGGCAAAAAAATCCACAGCAGAAAAGCAGCAGGTAAGCCCGCTTTGGAACTTTAAAGATAAAGATTCATTTGCCCGCAAACGTGTTAAAAACAGAGCAGTGAGTTTTGAATTTAACCGCGTACCAAAAGAATTCGAGGAAGAACTGGAAAAAATGGTTCAGGTGTTAATGCGAAAACACTTCAATTTAAACGAATAATTCTCCAGACAATTTCACAATATAACCAAATGAATTTATTACGTTTATTTGAAAAATTTCAGGGTGAAATCGCCAAAGATTTCATGGCAGAAGAGCGACTTATCAAAGGCTGGGATTTTAATTTCTATAAGACTCTGGCAGTGCATTGATGGCTTGGAGTGTGAATCGATATTCCTCTGCTAGCCAACGATTAACTGTTTGTTTCCGCAGCAATCCTGCAGGCACCTTAACTAACCCTTGGGCTATCTCCACACCATATTCTTCAAGCAACTGGATGGCACGTACCGTTGACAAATGCCTGCCGGATTTGTTGGTAGTACGTAATTTTAAGGCAGCGATCAGCTCGCAATAATGCTCTAACTCAGGCTGGGACAAAACACGGGGAATACCATGATCACGCCGATAAACTGTGCGGGGTTTAAGAACACAGTGAAGAGCCCGATAAACGGTAGCAGCGGAAACTCCATACAGCTGTGCTATCGCAGCAATCTGTGTTGCCCGCTCCGGGATTTTAGGCGGCAGGCGGGCTATCGCCGTGGCTCCCATTTTTTCAACCACATAAAGGCGGTACACTTCGGCAGGATCAATGGATGATTTCCGTCCACGGTACACACCACGCGCTTTTGCCGCCGCAATACCTTCCAGCTGACGCTCACGGCGCAGGTTAGTTTCAAATTCAGCGATTTGGCCGTTTCCGCATTACGGTAAGCGCGGATTTTCTGGTAAACCGCCTTGCTGCCGCTGAGCAGCCAGACCCAGCGGGTAGCCGCTTCTCCGTTGCGTTGATGGGGCGTTTCGTCAACATGGATAACCGCAGATTGCCTGACATAATGCCCTAACGCCTGATGCAGCGGCGTCAACATTGAACTGATCCGCCCCTGCGCTTCAGAGATAAGGCCCGTGGAAAAGTGGATGCCATAAGTGTCCCGGATCAGGCGCTGTATCTTACTGATGCTCAGAGGGTATTGTCCCGACAGAACCGCCATCTGGCTCATCAAACGGGGCCCCAGTTGTCCGGAAGGCGCATCGTCGGGTAACGTAGCCCGGACGGTGTGATGACAACACTGACAGCGGCCATGAAACAGTTGATATTCGGTGATATCCAGGGCGATTTTGGGCAGTTCGAATACCTGATGAGATAGGTCGGGGTCGTATTCGGCTCGACATGCCCGCCACAAAGGGCACAACCGTCATCGGGCAGACAGCGAACGATCGTATCCGTGTCTTTCAATGCACTCAGTGCCAGCCGGTCTTCGTATTCTCGAAGTTTGGCCCAGAGCTCCCGGATAAGGGCATTGGCTTCGCTGATGTTGCTCACTTCGGGTGGCTCAGCGGTAAAGTGCTTCTTCTTTTTCATGGGTGAAAAAGTTACCTGACTGGCAGGATCAAGCAACAGGAAAAAGCGGATCAAGCGATAAACATCACATTTTTGTGTCAATGGGGGACTGGTGAAGGGTTACAGTCATCGGATGACCGATTATAACATCAATGCAGATCATTTATCCGATCAACTTATTTGCAAGAAAGGCACAAAAGACGTTATTGGTTATTATTGTCTAAGCGCCGGCTCAATTAATCATATTGAATCTACCCCCTCGCTTAAACGCAATATGCCAGATCCTATCCCTGTGGTGCTTCTCGGCCGTCTGGCTGTCGATGTGGAGTATCAGGGGAAGAAGCTAGTACTACAGTCGTAACTGCTTTATGGGCAGATATTCCTTCCGGTCCGGTGGCGGTAATGACATTGTTGCGCATAGTACTGATGTCGTCGCCGCCAGTCTGACCAAGATAAAATCTGGTTTAGGGTTTCTCCTGCCTTTTTCATCATTTTTGACAACAGCTTACGCAGTTCCGATACCCTCAGGGCTACCCGTCCCTCCGGCGTTTTTTTTCTCCTGTATTCGTAAAACCGCCAGTACCGCATGGGCCAATAATGACAACGTAATATGCCGATACCAGCTATGCCACTGCCGGACTTCGTAATGATCCAGACCACATTCCCCTTTCGTTTCCTCAAAGCCGCTTTCGATTTCCCAGCGATGCCCGGCCACCTGAACCAACGTGTTGAGGTCTGCCTGGTCTTTGTGGGCATAAACAACATAATAAGCCCGTTCTTGCTTATCATCCCGGCTACGCCGGATCAGGAGATAATGACCATAGCCGCGTTCCTCTTCACTCATCTGTAAACGCCAGAGCGGGATCCGCGCCCAGTCATACCAACGCTCTCCCTTTGTTCCCAACCCGGCTGACTGTTTTTCCCAATCGTCAGCCGTCAGACTGGCGGCAATCACGCCCGCTCTGACATAGCAAGGTGCTTGCCACCAAAGTGGTTCATTCTTAGGGATCGCGAGGACAAAAGGTTGATACCGGGCCTCCAGCCAGCATCGCAAGCGGCGGTCATGCCCATAGACCGCATCGGCGGTCACCCAACGGCAAGGCACGCCCGTGCTGAAGGCTCGTTCCAGCATTTGCCGGGCAAGCTGAGGTTTGGTGGCAAAGTTCACCGAATCAGGAATGCCGGCGGCTTCGCAACGCGGGCGATCCGCCGTCCACTGTTCGGGCAGGTATAATGCCCGGTCAATAAAAGCATGACCGCCATGACCGGCATAACACAGGAAGACGCCTATCTGACTGTTTTCGACCCGCCCGGCGGTGCCGCTATATTGGCGTTGGACGCCGGCAGAATGGGTGCCCTTTTTGATAAAGCCGGTTTCATCAATGATAAGAATACCTTGCTCATCACCCAGATGTTCAGTGATATAGTCGCGTAAGACATCGCGGGCGGCTTCTGCATCCCAGTGGGCGCGTTCCAGAAAATATTGAATGTTATCCGGCGAGCGTTCACCGAGCCATTCAGCCAGTTGCCAGCCATTTTTACGTTCAACATCACTGAGTAATCCCCGAAGATAAGCCAGACAACGTTGTTGAGAACTCGCAGAGTGAAACAACGGAGCCAGACGGGAATGGGCGTTCAGGAGCTCCTGTTCCCAGAGATTGACAGGTGAGGCCATGTGGCACCTCCCTTAGGGTTAGAAAGAAGGACGATAGCTATCATGACACAATACACATTACGACTGTAGTACTAGGAGCATTGCTTCTCCAAGATGCCTGGAAGCGTGTCGTCAGCACGGCGGAACAAGTGGGTATTTCAGCTATAATCGTCCACGCACTTGATGAAATCGCCCGAACGTTCTATACGCGTCTTGGCTTCGCCCAGTCACCGTTAGAGCCATACACGCTGATGCTTCCATTAGGCCCAGTGAAAGCGAAGCTGTAAAATACGACATTTTTCATTTTCAGTTATCGTGAGCCGGATGAAATGGATTGCAAGCCGGAAAAGATAATTGCAAGCTCATTCGCAGTTAACGTGAGTCTGCGGTGATTTTCATTTGCAATTAATGTGAGCCGAAAAACCGGATAAATGCGAGTTCGGCTGTTTTCGATTGCAAGTCCTTACATTTACTGTTCCATTGCTCCCGAAACCCCAATTACCGAATGGAAGAAGCCATCACTGAAGGTTTTCTACTCAGAAGAAAATTTTTCAGTGACGGCTTAAAACAGAAGCTGGGTTAGCTAACTTAACTCTTTTAGTTTTTGTTGAAAGGCATTGTAACTGGTTGGAGAAAAACGGACAACCAGAAACAACATCAATAAACTAGCTAATATCATTAACATCCAGATATACGTCAAATCTCCAAAAATATCACGAAGGCTCCCAGCCGTTAACGGTACTAAGCTAGCAATAACAAAACCACCTCCTTGGACAAATGCTGTAAAATTTCCAGCCATAGTTGGATCTTTTAAATGATCCATTGCAACAATAATAGATAATGGGAATAGAATTCCAATACCAACTCCTAACAAAGATACAGCAAAATATGGAGCAGATAATGGAGCAATTATTAACATTAGAAAACCCATTGCAACCAAAATCAATGATACTATCAGCAAGCTGCGTCTGTCAGGAAAACGACTAATAATAATAGATAACAACAGGGCTGTTAATGATTCAACTATAGTTAGCACCGACAAAAGTAATCCTGCTGTACCTTTAGTCAATCCCAACCCAATATAGAATGGAGAAATCCACGCCATAACTAACATGAAAGCTCCAGTTCCGATACCAAAAAATAATAATAATGACCAGCAACGTTTAATGCGCCAAAATGGTACTCTGTTCTTGGTTGTTTGTTCTCTGCTAGGCTTTTCGTACAAGCTGTTTTGTGAAGCTAGCAACCAAAATACTGTTGCAACAATGGCCGGTAATGACCAACTAGCCAGAGTGAACAACCAGCCTATCTGATCTTCTAGCCATGAAGCAGAACCAGATCCAATAGCAGCACCTACAACAATCCCCGTAGAATAGATAGCAATTACACTACTAGTCGCCGTGCCAAAATTCCTCTTGATAAAACCTGGTAACAGCGCCTGAATTATCGCAATCCCTAATCCTACTAACACTGTACTAATAAATAAACCAAAATGATTTTCCGACCACAGGCGAATAAAACAAGATAAGGTTATTATTATTCCTCCTATAGCAATACCACCACGTTCCCCTAGAATGTTGCGAATAGATTGAGCATAAATTGCTCCAAACCCCATCATTAGCACTGGAATTGTAGTTAATAAGCTGATACCCACTGATTGAATTTGAGCAAATTGACTGATTGACTGAACCAATGGACCAATAACAGCGATAGCTGGACGGAGATTCAGTGATAAAAGTAAAATTGCTAATAATAAGAAAGAAATTGAATATTTTTTTGAACTACTCATGAAAGCATCCTAATAATAAAATCATAAAACCACCTTGTTTAATCAAGATAATTAAATTATATTTTTCTATAAAACTTAAGGTTATCAATCATATTTATATTCCGGTTTTTTTATAAGAGAATTAATTCTTGGAAGAATTATTGGATTATAAACTTCATCCTTCCAGTTTTCAGGTTTGATCATTTTTATATCAATAGACACGGCACTAATATTACACCCTAATTCTTCATTTAAAATTTTAGAAATTTTATTTTGAATATTATCTATTTTCTTATAATCCAAATCAGAGTTAAAACAACTAATAACAACATGCGGCATAATAACTTTCCTATGAATCATTAAATGTGAAATTAACATTCTACTAAGATAGAATGAATTTACTGATAAAGGATGAGAGAGAGAACTCGACCCATCCTTATTATAATAATTAACTACATTAATTCAATAATATATTTAATTTCATTATTTCGTCTATACCATTTTGTTTAAGAACAGTATAATGCCCACTATTTATATCGTAATAGGATATGTCTAATCCTATTTTTTCACCTCCTTCAATAAATGATTTGCTGTCACCTTTTGCTCTGATGACTTTTATAGGGAAAAATACTTTTCTTTCGTCAAGAGAGATAACATATTCAGGTGAATAGGTAACAGATACTACATCAATAATTGAGTTAATTAATGAATCGTCTATTTCAGAGAAATTTAACTTTATAAAATCAATAAAATTAGTTTTATTTTTTACATTTTTTATGCATTCCTTACTAAGATTTTCATTAATTTCATGAGAAAATACAGATAACAAAATTGTCAAAAAAGCGGGGTTAGAAAATAATATATTTTCATCCTTGCTAATTGGCTCTTCATAATTCAATTTTGGTGATCCAGGAGCAAGTAAAGTCACATGATTAACAACTTCACCCATTTGGCTAAGCTGGTAAGCAACTTCATAGGCTACTCGCGAACCAAATGAATACCCACATAAATTATATGGTCCTGTTGGTTGAATCGTTTTAATCAAACGAATATCTTCCTTAGCCATAGATTCAATACTTTCAAATGCAATTTCACCAACATTAATACCAATAGACTGAATCCCATAAAAATTTCCGTTACTTACTATTGATTCAGCAAGCATGCGAAGATTCATAGGATAGCCACCAAGTCCGGGCCAACAGAAAACATTTGTCCCTTTTCCATTATTTGAAAGCTGGATGGCTCTATTATTTGGAGTAGCAACCGCACCATGACCAACTGTTACTGCTAATTTTTCAATTGTAGGGGATTCAAAAATTACTTGAACAGGAAGAGATACAGAAAACACATTGTTTATTTTCTTAGCAATAGATACTGCTTGTATAGAGTTACCCCCTATCGCAAAAAAATCATCTTCAATAGATATTTCCTCTAATCCCAAGATATTCGTCCATATTTTTAAAATATTTCTTTCAAGTGTCGTTTTTGGTGGAATTATTTTCCGTTCTACATTCTCAAAATTAAACTCTTCTGAACGTTTCAAAGCTTCAATATTAACTTTACCAGATGCACTATGTGGCATTTTATTTACAATAAAAATTTTACTTGGAACCATATAATCAGGTAGAGTGTTTAATAAATCCTCCCTAATTAACTCAGCTGGTCCTTTCATGTGAACAGCATCTTCAGCCATTCCTATATGGAAGCTTTGTTCTTCGCTTATCTTACCAAAAAGACAAAAGTAACTTGGGCCTGATTTTCTATTGCTATTAGAAATAATAGCATTAATTCTTATAGCTGAAGCAAGATCATTTCCGGATTTTGAGCTGTAACCTGAAGACATGGTACCAATCCCAATCCTATTCATTTGTAATCTTTGTAGACTTCTTCCTAAATCTATATAATTTCTCCATGTATCTAGAGAATTACTAACGAATGTAATCCCACCACTTGATCTTTGATAAACTTGTTGATTTATTGCAATAACATGTCTCTTTTCTACTACGAAATTAGAAATTTTCTCCAATTCACCTTTTTTATAAAAATAAGTACCATCTTTAAGGTTATTAATTTTTCCTTGATGAGATTGAATATAAACATCAACATCAACATCCTCTATTTGTTCTGCGAATGGTACAATTTCATAAGAACCTAAATATACATGCTCTTCTGGTAAATCCAGAGTTTCAGTAATTGAAGATGAATAATAACCTTTTCCAATTCCAAATCCATATTCAGGTAATATATAATCAAACATTCCAATAATATGGCCAGACTCCATTTCTAGTACTTCTTTAATATTATTTTTATATACATTTCTGATGGCAGGCATTTTACCAATGAAATGTAACTTCAATTTTGAATTATAACTGGATGGTGTGATTTTAGAAATTAAAAATAACTTATGTTTCAATGGATGATAATAGTAATAACCTGAAGTTATATCACATATATTACATATCTCAATATACACTTGTGTAGCATACAAAGCACCTGGAGATGCATAACCAAATTTTGGTAATAACCTTTCCTCACTCTTGAATTGACCTAAATATCTTAATATTTCACCAAATGTTTTTGTGTCAAGTTTTTCCAATTTTTTCGATATATTTGAAGATGGTTTCATTTTTAATAATTGTTTTATGTCATCATAGGTTGTATTACCACCATTAAAGAATCTATACGTTTTACGAGCAAAGACAATATCTCTTTGTTTTTTCGTTTCACTGCTACCTTCGAGGTTAACGCATACTTTACCAGACAACTCATCATCATTTTTGAAACCATTCCCAGACAATTGGGCTTTAATTTGTATCCTAGTTGATTTTGTTTGATGATGTGATTCAGCATTGTTTTGATCCATCAGAAGAGCTTCATTTGGATTAAGTTCAATACATCCTACTAACAAAGGCTGTCCAGAATGGGAGTTTTCTTTTACAAAAACAGCCGCAGAACTAACCCAATCGTGATTTTCAATCGCTAATCTAATTTCATCAAGTTCTATTCTATATCCTCTGAATTTTATTTGATTATCAACTCTACCAACAAAATGGATAGTACCATTGATATCTTTTTTCACTAGATCACCTGTACGGTATAATCTAACTATATCACCGTTACCATAAAGATCTATCAAAGGAAATTTTTCCTGTGTTTGTTCTGGGTTATAAAGATAACCATTAGCTAGCTGATGACCACTTATGTATAATTCCCCTATTTCACCTTGGGGTAACCTTACTAAATTTTGGTCTAAAATATGGCATTCTAATCCATTGACAGGTAAACCAATCGGAGCTACTTCCCATTCTCCTTTAATACTTTCACTATCAATTTTATAATGAGTTGAGTTTATCGTACATTCTGTAGGCCCATATAAATTAACTAAGTTAACTTTTGGCATGGTTTCAAGTATTTTTTTGGCTAATTTCTTAGAAAGTCCTTCACCTCCACTAAATATATTAATAATGGAGTGACAATCAGAAAATTGTGGAAGCTCAATTAATGCTTGAAGCAAAGTAGGTACTCCTTGAAGAGTAGTTACTTTATGTTGAATAATTTGTTGGATCAGCCCTTCAGGATCACGGTAGATACCAAGAGTTCCCATAACTACTTTTGCTCCACAGCATATACCTAATAATTCCCATTGTGCCGCATCAAAACTCACTGGTGTTTTTTGGATAATACTTAATCCTTTTTCAAGATAGCCTTCACTTTTAATCCAGTTTAATTGACTGACTATAGCCTTATGAGAAATAGCTACACCTTTTGGTTTACCTGTTGTTCCTGAAGTGTAAATAACGTAAGCAATATCACTACCTGCTTGCTCTGATAATACAGTAGTTATTTTTTTCGTATCTGTAGCAGAGGAATAACTTATTTTATCGATATTTACAATTTTAGTACCTGGTAATAATAGTTTCTCTAGTTTACTAATGGTGGTGTTATTGGTTAAGACAATGGAGACATTAGCATCTTTTAACATGTATTCTAACCGATCTTGCGGATAGTCTGTTGCTAAAGGTAAATAAGATGCGCCTGAGAACAAAATCCCCCACATTCCTATAGCTAAGTCAGCAGATGAATCTATAAAAAGACCTATACAATCATTATAGCTGGCACCATTTTTCCTCAATTCTGTGGCGATAACGTTTGCGTGAAGAATGGTTTCTTCATATGTATACTGAGCTATATTGTCAGAAATAGCTATTTCATGAAGTCTTTCTTTACTTACTTCTAATAATAGATTTGATAGTGTTTCTACATTATTAAGAATAGGGTTCCCTGATAGGGTCAATCTTGACCCTACTTTCAATTCGTAATCAGTCATTTTATCTCCAATTTGATTTTTATATTTATATGTTTTTTTAATAGCAAGAAAATAAAGTTCCGAAATTACCAAATCTATTTTTAATTCCATTCATTCTCAAGGCATGCCAATACAGAACAATATTATTTGAGATTATAGGTTTTCCTATCCATTGCTCGGCTGAATTAACTATATTAGCCATAGGAACATTAGTACCAACTTGAACGATTGCTTCCACATTATCATCATTGACATATTTAACTGCTTCCATTAAATCTAAATGTGAAACCTCAGATATTTTTGAAGGGCTTTTACCACCCAGCGATTTTATTTTTACTACTTCATATCCTTTGTCATAAAAAAAACGAGTGACGGATTCATTTCCTATTTCAGAATAAGGAGAAATAAGTCCTATTTTTTTTATTCCACCTAATTGTTTTAAAGCTTCCTCAATTGCATCGGCACTCATAGTGATTTCAGTACCATTAGTAATTTCTTTCATGTGTTCTTTGATGGTTTTATGAGATTCAATTCCATCCCAGTAAGCATCTGGAGATACAGCAATAATTAATCTATTAAGTTTACAATGTTGTAAACTCTTAATAGCAGGTTCAGTCGATCGTCTCATATTCATAATTACACTATTAAACCCTTCTTTTTCAATAAGAGAGTCATCGATAATAATCATTCTTCCAATATGATTGGTTACTCCATATGGACGTAATACATCCATTTCCGGTTGTACAGACGTATTTGTTGATGGTATTACTATTCCTACTCTAAACTCATTTTTCATTATAGGTATATTCCTTCGTTGAAATTTATTTCATTACATTAATCACTAATGTAAATCATTTATTTTCATTAAGTTACACTTGCTACAAGTTTACTGAATAAGATTTCACCACTGTAGGGCATAACCTTATCTCACAAGTCTTAAGGTATAAGATGTGTAGGAAATCTTAGCGTCTCACTATTATGAAAATCTTAATGCAAAAAATATCATATATTATTTTTAGTAAGTGTTTCAAATAATATTAAATCATTATGTTAATAATTAATATAATTTACAATAAAATCATATAAATACATTAATTTTAGTATCTAAATTTAATTATTATTATATCAATTATTTCATTATATTAATTCTGCCTAAGTTTTCATTGAAAAATTAGGTTTTATTGTATTAAGTTAATCAAATAAATTATCTGCATTATTGTTAAGTTGATCGGATAAATGATCTGCATTGATGTTATAATCGGTCATCCGATGACTTACCGCCAGTTCTTATGAAATTGAAATCGAATATCACACTGTCTGAAGCTGAACGTATTATATTACAACAACTTGCCCTGAATCACAGACACCGAGACATCCGTACGCGAGGAACGGGTTTGCTCATGCTTGCCAGAGGCATCAAACCCCGTCAGATAGCCGCTGAGATAGGATGCAGTCTCAGAGTTATCTATGACTGGGTTCACTTCTGGCACGATTCAGGGATAGCAGGATTATTAGGTGGACATGTCGGAGGCCGATATCCCGCCATGACCCCTGACATGATTACCACTGCGGTCGAAGCCGCCAGTGCAGAATCTCTGACGTTAGCCCGAATCGCACAGAAAGTCGAGGACAAGCATGGCCCGCTGCCCTGTACGCTGGAGACGCTGGCGAATACCCTGAAAAAACAGGGGTTAACCTATAAACGAGCCCGCCTGTCTTTAAAAAAAATGCAATGAAGCGGAGTTTGCTGAAAAAGCCGCCTTGCTGAATAAAATTAAGGCGGGTGCACGGTCGGGTCATTACCGGCTGGTCTATCTTGATGAGGCGGGTTTTACCGCCTCTCCGCCGGTGCAATACGGATGGAGTCCGCGGGGTAAACCCCATGAAACAGAGCCGCAAAATCATGTCAGACGTTCAGTGTTAGGGGCGCTAAATTACACCGATAACACCCTGTTTTATCAGATAATGTCAGACAGTGTTACGCGGACTGATGTCATTGATTTTTTAGAACAGGTTGCAAAGCAAGGGGATCATCGCCTGACATTTGTCGTATTAGATAATGCGCGTATCCATCATAGGATAGATGAAAAAATCAAAAGTCGCTGGTTACGAGAACACAACCTGTTTTTACTTTACCTTCCCGCCTACAGCCCAGAGCTGAATCTGATTGAAATCGTCTGGAGACAGGCTAAATATCATTGGCGACGTTTTATCACTTGGACTCAGGATACAATGGATCATGAGCTAAATACTTTATTTGAAAGTTATGGTCGCCAATTTGCAGTTAATTTCTCTTGAGGACTTATAATCGATAACACGATAACCCAATTTTCCGCCTGTCCTTATGAAATTGAAGATAACACTTTCGTAAGCGCTCAATTAAACCGTGTAGTTTACATGATGTCACTGATGTTCACGCTCCACGGCAACAGATCGTGCAGGGGATCATCGGATTGGCGTTTGGGGAGTTCCGTAAAAATATGCCGGAAATAAAAATACGGATTGATGTCATTGGCCCGGCAGGTCATCACCAGGCTGTATGTAGCGGTCAAGAAATCCCGGACATTTTTTTAGCCTCTTTTTCTTGTTTTTCATAAACGGCA
>NZ_LFCV01000002.1 GCF_001037465.1 Xenorhabdus khoisanae | reverse complement strand
TGCTAAATTACTAAACATTGCTCGATATAACTCAGGGGAATAATCTAAAATAAAAAAATTATTAGTAAAACATACTACTCATTATGCGTACTTTTTTATAAAAACTCATATTTCATATGATGTTAAAGCACATAACCAGTTTTATCGGCTGAAATTTGACTTAAGACTTATTATGTAGAATGATATTGCCAGTTTGGTTTATTTTGACCAGTTATGATTTCTGTCAAAAAACTAAATAATCATTCGCCTAAGTGTCAGAAATTAATTTCTGTGCTTCGGCTTCCTTTTGGCTATCAGTATCTATTTTACAATTAAAGGCATAAGTTAAATTATGAAACTTAATAAATTGGCGATGGTTTTAGGTTTGGGTGTGGCTTTCACTGCTGGTGCGGCAAATGCAGCACCTACTCAAGGTAACGGCACGGTCAAATTCAATGGTTCTATTATTAATTCAGTGTGTTCGATCAAAAATAATAATATTGAAGTTGAAATGGGCCAAGTGAGCAACATTGTTCTGAAAGATGGTGGTCACTCAGCTTCTGTACCTTTCAAGGTTGAACTACAAGGTTGTGAGCTTGGCGTTAAAAAAGGCGTAACCACAACTTTCACCGGCCCAGAAGCTGACGGTAATATCAAAGGCTTGTTGGCTATTGAAGGTGGTGCAGAAGGTGCTGGTATCATGATTACTAATCATGGCAACAAGCATATTCCTCTGGGCCAGGCATCTGACTTGATGTCTCTGCAAGATGGCGACAATAACCTGAATTTCGCTGCTCGCCTGAAAGGTCTGCAGGGTGGTACTGAAGGTAAAGACATTGCAGTGAAAACTGGTAACTTTACTGCTATCGCAAACTTCACTCTGAACTACCTGTAATATTCCGAGCTGATAGGTAATTTTTATTAGTTGAATATCAGGAAACCAATCGCAATTTTTATTATGAGTTTCCTGATGATACTTTCAGGGTATTTCTTGGATATCACGTGTTAGCAGTATGGTATTAAAATATTCTGTAACGGGATCGGCTTTATTGATATAAATCAATATTACGATTCATCGAGTAAGCAGAATGTGCCATTAACGAAATGAACCCTATATGAGGTAAATTGAAATACCCTTTTTTGTTTATTTAATCTACGGTGTTCTCTATTGGCTGTGTTAGGTAGGAAAATAAATTTTTTTGCCATTCGAAAGTAATTTTTGATGGCATACCGATGGTGACATGTTTTCTCTATTCCCCGCAGTACGGTTAAGCCAGTAAAGCATAAAACAGAGAACGTAACTATTACGAATAAAAGCAGGACATGTGGCTACCTCTGCAACCTCAGTATCGGTCATGGTCCTCAATTTAGAACGATGAATATTAATGATGCCATGTAATTGGTGATAACCCCTACACACTGACAGACTTGGCAGTATCAAACAGCGGCTAAATTCAAATTGGATTATTAACAATTCATTGTTTAGAGGATGCTATGGCTTTGTTTTCAGATTCTATGAATCATGATTCTTCATCTTTTAATAAAAAAACGAACAGTAATAGAAAAAACACCTTTCATAAAAATAGAGTGGTTAATAAAAATAAGAGCGTTAATAAAACAAAAAAAAGCCATTTAATCTACGGAATTAAACCTCTTTCTGCTTTGGTACTGTTTGCATTATCGGGTATTCAGGCAGGTTATTCTAAGCCAGGAATTGAATTCAATACCGATGCGCTGGATATCGGTGAACGTGCCAATATTGATTTGGATAAGTTTGCACGCGCAGGTTATATCATGCCGGGTAACTATATAATGGGTGTCCGGATGAATAAAAATGAATTTCCGGAGATGTATCCTATCGATTTCATTGCACCACCTGATGATCCGGAAGGCAGTGAAGCCTGTATATCCCCCGAATTAGTGAAACAAATCGCACTGAAACCGGAGTGGGTAGAAAAATTGGGTTGGCGGAATGAGGGGAAATGTCTCGATCTCAATACCCTGCCGGGCTTATCGGCCAGAGGTGATTTAGCCACTTATACGCTGTATTTAATCGTCCCTAAAATCTATTTGGAATATGACTTGCAGGACTGGGACCCACCTTCCCGTTGGGATAATGGGATCCCCGGATTGCTGTTTGACTATAACCTTAACGCACAAACATCCAAACCTAACCACGGCAGCAGTAACCAACAGGTAAGCGCTATCGGAACTGCGGGTATGAATGCCGGTGCGTGGCGTTTTCGCGCTGATTGGCAGGCCAGATATAATCGCTTTAAAACCAAGGATGATAAATCTGATAAGTCGAGTAACTTTGGCGGGAATAACTCTGGTGGAAATAGTTCCGGTGGAAATAGTTCTGGTGGAAGAGAGCGTGAGTGGGATTGGAGCCGTTATTACGCGTATCGTGCGCTCCCTCGTTTGGAAGCGAAATTAACATTGGGTGAGGATTATCTCAATTCCAACATTTTCGATAGCTTCCGCTATACAGGTGTCAGTTTGGTGACCGATGAAAATATGCTGCCACCGAATTTGCGCGGATATGCGCCTGAAGTCACAGGCGTTGCGCGGACTAATGCCAAAGTGACGATTAGCCAACTGGGAAGAGTATTATATGAAACTCAGGTCGCTTCCGGGCCATTCCGTATTCAGGATCTGAGTGATGCTGTGGCAGGAACACTGGATGTCAGAGTCGAAGAGCAAGACGGTAGTGTACAGCAATTTCAGGTCAACACGGCGACTATTCCTTACCTGACTCGCCCCGGACGTGTGCAGTACAAATTAGTTGGTGGTCAATCGACTAATGATAAGCACCGTCGTGAAGGGCCCGCGTTTGGTTTGGGGGAATTCTCCTGGGGAATTAACAACGGTTGGTCATTGTATGGCGGCCTTTTAGCGGCGGGAGATTATAACGCCCTGTCATTAGGGATCGGCCGTGACTTGATGATGTTTGGTGCGCTGTCATTTGACGTGACGGAATCAAGGGCAAGATTACCGGGAGAGCACAAGACGCTGACAGGTGGCTCTTATCGTCTCAGTTATTCGAAACGTTTTGATCAATACAATAGCCAAGTGACATTTGCCGGGTATCGCTTCTCTGAACGCAATTTCATGAATATGGGACAGTATATTGATCG
Source organism: Xenorhabdus khoisanae (assembly GCF_001037465.1). Classification (GTDB taxonomy): domain Bacteria; phylum Pseudomonadota; class Gammaproteobacteria; order Enterobacterales; family Enterobacteriaceae; genus Xenorhabdus; species Xenorhabdus khoisanae. Next base: position 130,015 of record NZ_LFCV01000002.1, on the reverse strand, counting down.
TCGCTATCGTAATGTTTCTTCTGATAGTGGCAAAGAGCTGTATACCATTATTTTCAATAAACAATTTACTGATATCGGCCTGAGTGCTCACCTTAACTATAGCCATCAAACCTACTGGAATCGGCCGACAAATGATCGTTATAACGTCTCTTTATCCAAATACGTAGATATTGGACGTTATAAAAATATCAGTGTCAGTCTGTCAGCCTACCGCAACAATTTTGACAATAAAAAAGATGACGGCATGTACCTGAATCTTTCCGTTCCGTGGGGAGATAGTGGCACTTTCAGCTATAGCGGAATGCTTAACCGTCAAGGCAACTCTCATATGGCTGGCTACTATGGCCGCATTGATGATCGCAATAACTACCGTATTTCAGCGGGTACCAGTATGCGCGGCAGGGCATTAGCGGATGGTTATTACACTCACTATGGTGACAAGGCACTGTTGACTGCCAGCGCCAGTTATCAGGATGGTGGCAATACCACGGCTGCACTTGGCTTACAAGGCGGAGTGACTGTAACCGCAAGTGGGGCCGCACTGCACCGTATCAACATGCCGGGTGCAACCCGTCTGATGGTAGATGCAGAAGGGGTCAGCAATGTCCCTATCCGAGGATTCGGTTCGGCAGTTCATACCAACTATTTTGGTAAAGCGGTGCTGGTTGATGTGAACAACTATTACCGTAATACGGCAAATATTGACTTAGATAACTTGCCAGATGATGTAGAGGCACTGCGCTCTGTCCAGCAGGCAACATTGACAGAAGGTGCAATTGGTTATCGCAAATTCCAAGTTGTGTCAGGGATTAAAGCGATGACGATTATCCGGCAGCCTGATGGTTCATTCCCACCTTTTGGTGCCTCTGTCTTGAATGCCGCTCAGCGTGAAATCGGCATTGTCAATGATGATGGATATGCTTACCTGAGCGGGATTAATCAGGATGAAAAATTGAAAGTACATTGGAATGGGCATGCCCAGTGTGAGATTACCGTACCAGATGATATTGCTACAGAATCTTTGTCTGCAATTTTGTTGCCTTGTCAATTTTTAAAAGGCGAAGATAAGTAAATGTAATGAAACGGTCCATAAAATCTGTCTTAAATAGCGTATTATATTGCTTTTTTGACGCGGGAAGTGCTGCTTTTGGTTAGCACATCAGTATAAACCTGAGCTTCTTTTGAGCATGAGCAAATGACACTATGAAACTGAAAAAAATTCTAATGATAACTGCCATGGCACTGATTGGTTTGATGTCAGTTCATCAGGCAATGGCTGCGATAACGTTGGATCGTACCCGAGTCATTTTTAATGGGGATGTGAAATCCGTTAGCCTTAACGTCGAAAATCAACATCTTGATTTGCCTTATTTGGCACAGTCATGGATTGAAGATGAAAAGGGAAATAAGATCAATGGTCCGCTTGTTGTTGTTCCGCCTGTACAACGTATTGAAGCCGGATCAAAGAGTCAGGTTAAGATTCAAACATTGCCGACCATCGCTCAACTGCCACAAGATAGAGAGAGCTTGTTCTATTTCAATGTTCGCGAAATTCCACCACGCAGTGAGAAGCCTAATGTATTGCAACTTGCTGTACAGACGCGTATCAAATTGTTCTACCGCCCTGAAACTGTCATCGCACGTCGTATTGATATTGATAACCCGTGGCAAGAAAAACTCACTCTAACCCGTGAAGGAAATCAGTATTTAGTGAATAACCCAACACCTTATTACATCACTATTTCAGAAGCATCGAACAAATTGAATGGTAAGAGTGTAGAAGGTTTTCAGCCTGTTATGTTAGCGCCCAGAAGCAGCGAAAAACTGGGTGGAACAATCAGTTCATTGGGGAATACACCAGTACTGACCTATGTCAATGATTATGGTGGTCATCCACAGTTAACATTTAATTGTAGTGGCGATACCTGTGCGGTGGAAAAAATTGTCACTGAAGGAAGTTGATTAAATTAAGTTGTATAGGTGATGTCCCATCAATAGCAAATAGCAACCTTGATGGGCATCAATACAGAACTAGCCGGAACGAGATGAGTTTCTTTCGATAAATAATTGGATAAATGTAGGGTAATAATAATGAGTCCGTTAAGCATCAAATTATCCAAATATGTACTGACAGGGTTATTTCTTTTGGGCATTAATAGCCAGCAAATTACGTATGCACAAGATAACCTGCGCCAAGATGTCAAAATTACGTTCACTGTACTTGCTCCGACTTGTTCGATTAAGACAGAAGATCAAAATATAGAAGTAGATTTCGGAAATATTTCTAACAGGGATCTTTATCAGAAACATCGTACAGAAAACCAACGATTTAATCTTCGTCTGGAGAATTGTGATCCTCGTGTCACAAAACGCCTAAAAATTAAGTTCGCAGGAGAATCCAGCAAAGAATTGCCGGGATTGTTAGCCATTAGATCTACCGCTGGTACGGGTGGTGTAGCTATTGGAATGGAAACAACCGATGGTACACCGATACCGTTTAATAAAACCAGTGAATTCCCGTTATTAGCTGATAGCAGAAATAATGTGATCCCATTCCGGGCATATATACAAGCCGAGCCTAGCGCTCTTCAGGAGAAAAAGATTGGTGTTGGTCGATTTACTGCAATCGCGGCTTTTGAAGTTAACTACGACTAGTCATGCTGACTGGTTTTTCATCCACGATCTTTAGTCAGAATCAGATGCTATTTGGAAAATAAGCTATGCGCCATATTAAAAAATCGTTGTTGAAACTGACGGCGTTGTTGTTTTTATTAAGCGCCACACATGTCTATGGTGGGGCTTATGTGATGCCGGTGAATACGGTACCAAAGGGTAATCAAGCTACCACAACCATGGAAATTATTGAATGGACAGAGGAAGAGGGTATCCCGAATCCTTGTTATAAATGGGGAAAATGCCTCGTTGGCCCTGATGTGCAGTATAAGACGCATCAGCCGGGTATGTACGGTTCTTGTGACATTGCAGGGGTATGCCTGACAGATGCACAAAAATATCCGACAACGGCTGATGTTATGCGGGCTTATAAAAAGAAATTTGGAATTCCTAAACGAGTTACATTCGACATTATGACCGCAGATTCAGAATGTGTAGGTTTGTTTTATGCGCCGAAGACATTCCCTGGAAATGGTAATGCTGAAAAATTCCCGAATTCCACTTGTAATAAAATGCCGCCTCCACGTCAATCTTGTAAAATTTACATACCTTCTGAAATTGCATACGGGGAATTAATTGCTTCAGAAGTGAATAATGCCAGCCGAACAATTAATGGTTACCTTGAATGTGCTCTTCCCAGCAGCAAAATACAGTTGCACGCTAAATCAATCGATGGCGAACCTAAAGTTTATTTTGATTCCAATAGACAAATGCATGCGACATTGCAAATTAATGACCAAGACGCAGCAAATGGGGTCGGGGTCACTGCCAGAAAAAATAATGAAAGGGCACCTTTCACCCTAAAATCAACACTGCACACAATCACTCTACCAAAAGCCGGTAAATATGAAGGCACCGCAGTCGTTTATTTAACTTATTTATAAATTGAGAGCAAAGATATTATGCACGTCAGTATGCTGGTAGGAAAAAGAATCCAAATGAAAAGGAAAGAAATTGGAGTGACAGCAGCAGAGCTGGCAGACAAAATTGGAGTTAGTCATCAGCAATTGTCACGTTATGAACGAGGAACCAATAGAATCAGTCTGGAGCATTTGGTTGCTATTGCTATTGCTCTGGAAACGCCCGCAGACTGGTTTTTGGCGGATTGTTTTACTCCCCCTAAAGTTAATATGAATAATCAATATAACTGTGTGGCGGAAACAATATTAGGATTATAAGGCAGGATTTATATTGTTAATAAATAGAAAAAGATTAAGGCTGCAAAAACCTAAGCCATTCCCGAACAGGAATGGCTTTTTTCATGGTCACCCTTAAACTACTTCTTTGGGAAGTAGTGGTTGTTTAAATATTCATCGGAAAATATAAGGCAAGAAACTGCCAGATGGTTAACATTTAGTACCAAACTGTTAACCCAGGATGATTAAACTTAGTTTGAATATTATTTTGGTTTATTACTCCAACATCAATGGTGGTTTTAATTTATACAGCTTTCGATGTCGAGCAATTTAAACTTTTGTTCAACGTGATAGCAAAAAAGGAATATTTTGATAAGGGGAAAACAAAGTGTGGGGTTCGAGTAAGAGGGGGATTTTTTAAGCTTGAATCAAAGAGTTATTTTGATTCTTGCGAAAGACGTGAAGATAAATAGTGTTGAAAAAGTGGGAAAATTTATTGGTTAACAGTTTGGTACTAATTGTCGACAATTTTCGTTTCCCTCTTTCTTGCCATATCGTCTCGAAGCGGCCTGCATTACTCGCGGTGTAGCGAACGGTATGACGAATGTTTCGATGGCCTAAGTAGTCCTGAATCAAGCGGGTATCCACGCCATTGTCCGCCAGCGCATAGCCGCAAGAATGTCGTAACATGTGCGGATTCGCGCAAACCGCTAACTTAGCCTTTAAGCTGGTTTGCCGGATGATCTTATAAAACTGTTGGCGTGACATACGCGCCCCGGTTCGTGACAAGAATAACCAATCACTTTGATCGCTGTTTTTATAGCGCTGACGCAGTGAAAGCCATTTCCGTATTAATTGAATTTCCCGCGCTACCATTGGATGGATCGTGGAAAAACCATTCTTCAATCGTTGCACCCGCAGTTTTTTGCCCTCCAAATCGATATCAGACAGTTTCAAACCCAGTAATTCAGACACCCGAAAACCATGGATAAAACCCATAAATATCATGCAGATGTTGCGATCTGCGTGAGGGTGTTTTTCCAATTCCTTGAGCAATACTTCAATTTCCGAGTGGGTTAAATATTTACGCTTTAACATGATGTTTGACACAGTATTCGACTCCCTATGATTATCAAAGATGCCTACTATGATTGTTGCTGATTATTCACAGACTGCAATATTAAGCATCATTAATAAACAAAATACCAAATAAAACGGCTTCCTTACTCGTTGGATTTCCAACTTTGGGGAAGCCGCTTTTCAGGCGAATACTGTCAAAAATGACGGTATATTATTTGACAATCTTTGCGTGCATTTCTTGTACAGAAATAACTTGTTCAGTAGGATCTGCGCTGAGTGCCATAGTGGTTGCAAAGCCACCGTTCAGGGTTGTGTCATAGTGCACTTTATATTGCAGTGCGCTACGACGCAGCAGTTTTGAATCTTCAATTGCCTGACGGCCTGCGGTGGTATTGACAATATAGTCATATTCACCGTTTTTGATTCTGTCCTGAATATGTGGGCGTCCTTCGTGAACTTTATTGACCAAACGTGGGTTGATCCCTGCTTCACCCAAGACAACTGCTGTACCGTGAGTCGCATCCAGTTCAAAGCCTTGTTTAAGCAACTTAGCCGCCAAATCGACCACACGCTCTTTATCACCTTCGCGTACTGACAACAATGCCCGGCCTTTTTTGCGCATAGTGGAGTTACTGCCCAACATGGCTTTTGAGAAGGCTTCTGCAAAGGTACGGCCAACGCCCATGACTTCACCCGTAGAACGCATTTCTGGCCCCAGAATTGGGTCAACGCCCGGGAATTTATTGAATGGCAGTACCACTTCTTTTACGGAGTAGTAAGGCGGAATGATTTCTTCAATTGCACCTTGCTCAAGTAGGGATTGACCCGCCATGACGCGTGCGGCGACTTTTGCCAGCGGCAAACCCGTTGCTTTGGAAACGAATGGCACGGTACGCGCCGCACGTGGGTTCACTTCAATCAGGTAAACTTCGTTGTTTTTCACCGCAAACTGAACATTCATCAGACCACGGACACGCAGTTCAAAGGCCAGTTTTTCAACTTGCTGGCGCATAACATCCTGAATTTCTTTGCTTAAAGTATAAGCCGGCAAAGAACACGCAGAATCACCAGAGTGAACACCTGCTTGTTCGATGTGTTCCATGATGCCGCCGATCAAAACGCGCTCACCATCACAGATGGCATCTACGTCTACTTCAACTGCGTCATCCAGAAAGCGATCCAGCAGGACAGGTGCATCGTTGGATACGCTAGCCGCAGTCTGGAAGTAACGGCGCAGGTCAGATTCGTCATACACGATTTCCATTGCGCGTCCGCCCAATACATAAGATGGGCGAACAACCAGTGGATAACCCAGCGCATTACCTTTCTCAACCGCTTGTTCGATAGTTGTAACCGTGGCGTTCGCGGGTTGTTTCAGGCCAAGGCGATTAACGGCCTGCTGGAAACGTTCACGATCTTCTGCGCGGTCAATGGCATCAGGGCTGGTGCCGATAATAGGTACACCCGCCGCTTCCAGCTCACGTGCCAGTTTCAGTGGAGTCTGGCCGCCATACTGAACGATCACCCCTTTTGGCTGTTCAACACGCACGATTTCCAGTACGTCTTCCAGTGTCACAGGTTCAAAATAGAGACGATCGGACGTATCGTAATCGGTGGAAACCGTTTCAGGGTTACAGTTCACCATGATGGTTTCATAACCGTCTTCACGCAGGGCCAGTGAAGCATGAACACAGCAGTAATCGAATTCAATGCCTTGCCCGATACGGTTCGGGCCACCACCCAATACCATGATTTTGGGCTTATCGTTGTTCGGATTCGCTTCACATTCGTCTTCGTATGTGGAGTACATGTAAGCGGTATCGGTGGCGAATTCTGCCGCACAAGTATCAACACGTTTGTAAACGGGATACAGGTTATAGTCATGACGCAATTTGCGGATCTCTTTACCAGAGATCCCTACCAGTTTCGCCAAATGTGCATCGGCAAAACCTTTGCGTTTGAGCTGACGCAGGAAATCAAAAGTCAGGCTATTAACGCCTTGTTCTGCAACTTGTTCTTCCAGACGGATCAGTTCTTCAACCTGAACCAGGAACCAGCGATCGATGTTGGTCAGGTTGAAGATACCATCAACAGACATGCCGGCGCGGAATGCGTCTGCGACATACCAAATACGTTCAGCGCCTGCACTTTTCAGCTCGCTGCGAATTTTGGTCAGGGATTGTGGATCATCCAGATTGACTTTAGGATCGAATCCGGTCACACCTACTTCCAGACCGCGCAGGGCTTTCTGCAAAGACTCCTGGAATGTACGGCCAATCGCCATCACTTCACCAACAGATTTCATCTGAGTGGTCAGACGATCATTGCTGCCGGCAAATTTCTCGAAGTTGAAGCGAGGAATTTTCGTCACAACATAGTCAATGGAAGGTTCAAAAGACGCTGGAGTACGTCCGCCCGTGATGTCATTCATCAGCTCATCAAGGGTATAGCCCACCGCCAGTTTTGCTGCGATTTTCGCAATTGGGAAACCTGTTGCTTTGGAAGCCAGCGCCGAAGAACGGGATACGCGTGGGTTCATTTCAATGACGATCAAACGACCATTTTTCGGATTCACCGCAAATTGTACGTTTGAACCCCCGGTTTCTACACCGATTTCACGTAAGACCGCCATCGATGCGTTACGCATGATTTGGTATTCTTTATCGGTCAGTGTTTGTGCAGGTGCGACGGTGATGGAGTCACCGGTATGGATGCCCATTGGGTCGAAGTTTTCAATGGAGCAGACGATGATGCAGTTATCGTTCTTATCACGCACCACCTCCATTTCATACTCTTTCCAGCCAATCAGGGATTCATCGATCAGCAGTTCATTGGTTGGAGAGAGGTCTAAACCGCGTTCACAAATTTCTTCAAATTCTTCGCGGTTGTAGGCAATACCGCCGCCGGTTCCGCCCATGGTGAAAGAAGGGCGGATAATACAAGGGAAGCCAACATCTTCAGCTACTGCCAACGCTTCTTCCATGGTATGAGCGATGCCAGAACGTGCTGTGTCCAAGCCGATTTTTTTCATCGCCTTGTCAAAACGTTGGCGATCTTCGGCTTTATCAATTGCATCAGCAGTTGCACCAATCATGGTGACGCCGAATTCGTTCAGAACTCCCTGACGCTCCAGTTCCAATGCGCAGTTCAGGGCAGTTTGTCCACCCATCGTTGGCAAAATTGCATCCGGGCGCTCTTTTTCAATAATTTTGCGTACAACTTCCCAGTGGATTGGCTCGATATAAGTTGCGTCCGCCATTTCCGGGTCGGTCATAATGGTTGCAGGGTTAGAGTTCACCAGAATGACGCGATAGCCTTCTTCCCTCAGTGCTTTACAAGCCTGCGCACCAGAGTAGTCAAACTCACAAGCCTGACCGATAACAATCGGGCCAGCACCTAAGATCAGGATACTTTTAATATCAGTACGTTTTGCCATTTTTCTTTTTCCCCTGATTATTTGGTGTTCTGAATGTTTGTCTGGCGATGCTGCTCAATTAATTCGATAAAGTGATCGAACAGTGAGGCAGCTTCATGTGGACCAGGGCTGGCTTCAGGATGCCCCTGAAAACTGAATGCAGGCTTATCAGTACGGTGAATACCTTGCAATGTGCCATCAAAGAGCGATTTGTGGGTCACGCGCAGATTGGCTGGCAATGAGTCTTCATCAACAGCAAAGCCGTGGTTTTGCGCCGTGATCATGACGACATTACGATCCAGATCTTTAACCGGATGGTTGCCACCGTGATGACCAAATTTCATTTTCACGGTTTTTGCACCACTGGCCAGTGCCAGCAATTGGTGTCCTAAACAAATGCCAAATACAGGGATTTCGGTACTCAGGAAAGTTTTGATCGCTTCAATAGCATAATCACATGGCTCTGGATCGCCGGGACCATTGGACAGGAAAATGCCATCTGGTGCCATTTTCAGTACTTCATCAGCAGAAGTTTTTGCTGGAACAACAGTAACGCGGCAACCGCGATCGACCAGCATACGCAGGATGTTGCGCTTAACACCAAAATCATAGGCCACAATGTGGTAAGGCAATTCTTGTTCTTTGCGCGCTTCAGGCAAGCCACCTTCAAGTGTCCAGCTGCCTTGTACCCATTGATAGGATTGTGCTGTTGTGACCTCTTTTGCTAAATCCATGCCTTTCAAGCCGGGGAATGCTTTTGCTTTTTCCAGTGCAACTTGGGCATCTGCCTCATTACCCGCGATGATACAGCCGTTTTGTGCCCCTTTTTCTCTTAATAGACGGGTCAGTTTGCGTGTATCAATATCAGCGATGGCTACAATATTGTGGCGTTTCAGGTAATCAGACAGATTTTCTTCACTGCGGAAGTTGCTGGTCACTAAGGGTAAATCGCGAATGACTAAGCCTTGGGCTTGAATGGCGGGGGATTCTTCATCAGCGGCATTGATGCCGACATTACCAATATGAGGATAAGTAAGAGTAACAATTTGGCGGGAATAGGAAGGGTCGGTAAGTATTTCTTGATATCCGGTCATTGAGGTATTGAAGACCACTTCTCCAACAGCCACACCTTCTGCCCCAATGGCGCGACCGTGAAATTGGGTTCCATCTTCTAGAACCAATATAGCTGACTTAATCAAAACGCCCTCCAGAATGAATAATAAATCGAATTTACTGCATATTAATTCAGAATTAATCCTTAAAATCAATGCCAACCATGATTTTTGTCAAAATTTTGGCAAATTGCGCGCATTCTAATGATGAGAGGGTGGCTTGTCTATAAAAAATGGCATTTTTATTGTTTTTTTTACAACTCTTGGCCTTACATTGCGTCAATATGGCTGAAAATCATAAGGAAAGAGGGGGCGATATTCGATTAGTACGAGAGAAAACTGTAAAACAGGAAAAAAGTGTGGTTTTTTTCACGTTGGTGGAAGAAAGGCAATAAAAAGGTAAATTATAGCCATAAAAATATATGATAATGTTTGTTTTTTATATAAATTTATTAATTACTTGCAATTACGCAATTTTATGATAAAAAATCACGTAATTACAAGTAATTATAAATTTTATATATATTAAATATTTTCGAGATTAAGTACGTCTTTCATGTTATAAAGCCCGGAATTTTTACCTTTTATCCATATTGCTGCCTTAATCGCACCGTTAGCGAAAGTCATGCGACTTGAAGCCTTGTGACTTATCTCTACACGCTCACCAATATCGGCAAAAATTGCAGTATGCTCTCCAACAATATCTCCTGCTCGTATGGTGGCAAACCCAATGCTCTTTGAATCCCGCTCTCCGGTATGACCTTCACGGGCATAAACTGCACAGGTTTTAAGATCCCGGCCTAACGTATTGGCGATGGATTCTCCCATTGCGAGTGCTGTTCCTGACGGGGCATCCACTTTATGGCGATGGTGAGCTTCAATAATTTCGATATCCGCATATTCCCCCATAACCGTGGCGGCTTTTTCCAGCAATTTCAGTACCAAATTGACACCAACACTAAAATTAGCAGCAAAAACAATCGGGATTTCACGGGAGGCTTCTGCAATGGCATGCTTACCGGCATCATCAAAGCCGGTTGTGCCAATGATCATTGACTTGCGATACTGCCGACAAATAGCGAGGTACGTTAAGGTGCCTTCAGGACGGGTAAAATCGACCAGTACATCAAACTGCTCAATAACCTGATGCAGATCGTCACTAATTGCAATTCCATTCTTACCAATACCCGCTAATTCTCCGGCATCACTTCCCACTAAAGAGGAACCGGAACGTTCCAGTGCTGCACCAAGTGTAACACCATCCAGTTGTTGAACAGCCTGAATAAGGTTGCGTCCCATGCGACCACTTGCACCTACGATAGCCACGCGAATATCTGTATCAGCCATAAGACCCTCTCTGTAAATCGTTTTTAACTGCGGTGACAAAGTAAATTGTTTTACAGCTTAACTGTCAGGAGACGGTTGTGCCAGACTTAGGTAAAGGTCATTAGAAAAACAGCGATCAGACAGACAGTTATAAAAAATACTAAACAGCGGATATATTATGTTACGTGTCGTTATTTCTCTGAATAGGTAATCTGAATGATGAGAGGCATGGAAATCTGGATTAAGATGGTGTAAAAAAATGCTATCTTGGGGCTATTTTCTCACTTAATATAGTTGATTGGTTATCGAGAATAAATTTCCATTCATATTATTAATTAAACAATTTAAATGTAAATATTATATTTATTAATGTAATAAAAGGATAGATAGATACTCATTGTAAAAATGGAATTATGTTTTTAGATTTTTATTTGGTGATTAAATAATTTTATTCATTGGAGATAACATTATGTTCAGATCAAAATCTTTTAATATTCATCAACCTTTAGCATCTGGCTCTTTAACCCGAACTCAATCCTTTTCGGGGAAGTGGCCAAGCTCAGTCAATATAAGAAAATCCATAGTCATTAAGGAGGTTAGTCCAGAAGAAGCATCAAATGCAATGACGACAGTAAAAGCAAACATGAGGAATAATGACTGGGAATGTTTTTTTTATTCAGCCAATTATGATAGTGAGAAAGAAAAATGGAATAGTCGGTTTACTGAGGCGCGTAGTATATTGGGTGATATATTAATTAATGCAAAATTACGTACAAAAGAATCGGAAGTGTCATTTTTTGTTGCTTATTTTAGGGGGGTTCCTATAGGAGGGTTGCAGCTTTCCCCGAGAGATAATAACCTCCCTGATTTTCCTAAAGTTAATTATTTAGCAACTCATTGCGGTATTCGAGGTTGTGGGGTTTTATTGATTGAACAGGCAGTAAATAAATCACAACAATTGGGGAAGCGCGGTAGCCTAAAACTTAAGCCATTACCTGAAGCTAGACCGGCATATATGGAGATGGGATTTGTTGAGAAAGAATTTCACATGGAATTACATCCAATTGAGAGAAATGACAAATGGAAATATGATGGGGCAACTAAGACTTATAGATATAAGTTCAACTAAATTTCAGACAGAGTATTCAAAAGATCATAATGTATTCGGATTTTTGTGGGAGATCGGGTCGGGATTAATTTCTTATCTTTCCCAACCCATCTTCCAACCTGAAAAAGCCTGCCTGATCCTGAAAGCGTTGAGCTTAAGTTAATTAACCTCTTTCACTTCAACGCGTAATTCTTTTGGTACTTCGAAAACAATGTTTTCTTCTCGCCCATGCAATTCATTAACTGTCTTCGCACCAAAAGTTTTCAGGCGTTCAATAACTTGCTGCACTAAAATATCCGGTGCGGATGCACCTGCTGTTACACCTACTGCGCTCGCGCCGTTAATCCATGCTTCTTTGATATCATCTGCGGAATCAATCAAATAAGCGGGCTTTCCGACACGTTGTGCCAGTTCAGCCAGCCGATTTGAATTTGATGAATTTTTAGAGCCAACGACCAAAACAATATCAGAACCGGAAGCTAAATCACGGACGGCTTCCTGACGGTTAGTTGTGGCATAGCAGATATCATCTTTGCGTGGGCCGACAATATTGGGAAACCTTGAATTAAGAGCATCAATCACTGCTGATGTGTCATCGACAGAAAGTGTTGTTTGTGTCATAAAGCAGAGGTTGTTTTCATCTTTAACTTGCAGTTTCCACACATCTTCCGGCGATTCGACAAGATACATGCCACCGTTAGGGTTATTGTATTGCCCCATTGTGCCTTCTACTTCAGGATGGCCGGCATGTCCGATCAAAATCGCTTCTTTACCTTTGCGACTTGCCCTTGCGACTTCCATATGGACTTTAGTGACCAGTGGGCAGGTCGCATCAAACAGCATGGTTAGATTACGGGAGCGGGCTTCTGCACGAATGGCTTGAGAAACACCGTGTGCAGAGAAGATCAGAATAGCGCCATCAGGAACTTCTGATATTTCCTCAATAAAAATAGCGCCACGATTTCTAAGATTGTCAACCACATAGCGGTTATGTACCACTTCATGACGGACATAAATGGGAGCGCCGTATAATTCCAGTGCTCGCTCTACGATGCTAATGGCACGATCAACACCAGCACAGAAACCACGTGGGTTAGCCAGCAATATTTGCATGAGTTTCCTCCAACTGAGGGTCAATTTCCAACACTTCAATATCAAAAGTGATGTTTTGTTCAGCCAGTGGATGGTTAAAGTCAACAGTGATAGAACCTTCAGCGACTTCTTTGATAAGCCCGGGCATTTCACTACCGTTTATGGCGGTAAATAACATGATAGTTCCTACTTCAGGGATACCCGCGTCGGAAAAATCACGAGGAGTGAAATATTGGACTAAATCAGGATTGTGTTTGCCGAAAATGGTTTCTCCCGCCAGCGTGAACTGATGTTTATCACCAACAGTTAAACCAAGGAGTTGCTGCTCTAATGGGGTTGAGAGGCTACCATCACCGAGACGGAATAATGCGGGCTTACCCTGACTATACGTCGAGTCTGCCGTTGAGCCATCATCCAGCTTTAGAGTGAAGTGTAATAAAACCGCACTGTGCGCTTGCACTTGCATTGACATGTCGCTCAAACCTTTTACTTAAAAATGATTGCAAGTATACCGCTATTGGATTGGGTATAGATGAAATTTATCAGCCCCAGTTTTGTTCACTGGGGCTGGTTTATTATCATTTTTTCAATGACTGTTTTTTCATGACTATATTTTTTAACGGGCTATGTTTTTTAACGGACTATGTTTTTGGTGCTGCTTTTTTGTCATTCGGGCTGATAAAGCTCTCGATGATAATGAGAGCTGCACCGATGCAGATTGCAGAATCCGCAATGTTAAAGGTAGGCCAGTGCCATTCTCCGACGTAAAAATCGATGAAATCGACAACAAAGCCATGCACCAGCCGATCGAACAAATTTCCCAATGCCCCACCAACCACTAAAGCGTAGGCAATATTGCTCAGTTTTTGTTTAGCACTGGAGCGATACATCATCACGAGCAGGACTCCCGTGATAGCAATGGCTATCAATGCAAAAAACCAACGCTGCCAGCCGCCTTTGTCAGCCAGAAAGCTGAACGCAGCCCCCAAATTCTGGGCATAAGTCAGATTGAAATAAGGTATCAATGGCATGGATTCGTACAGAGTGAAGTTTTGCAACACTAAGTATTTGCTTCCCAAATCCAGTATCAATACCACGACAACCAGCCAAAGCCAACGGAGTCCCGTGGAACAAATGGGTTTATTCATTAGGCAAATTTACGCTCTTCACCGTTACCGGCAACGTTAGTCACACAGCGGCCGCAAAGTTCTGCATGTTCCGCCACCAGGCCCACATCTTTAGTATAGTGCCAGCAACGTGGACATTTTTCTCCATCCGCTTTGCGGAAGGCCACTTTAAGGCCGGCAAGCTCGCTTTGCTGCGCATCATCACCTGCTGCTGTATAGGCCGCAACTTCCGCCTGAGAAGTCAGCAGGACAAAACGCAATTCGTCGGACAGCCTGTTGAGTTTTGCTGCCAGAGTTTCATCTGCATAGAGCGTGACAGCCGCTTCCAGTGAACTGCGGATATGTTTGTCAGTACGGGCCTGTTCCAGAACTTTGTTGACTTCACCACGTACAACCAGCAGATCAGCCCAGAAAGTGTCGTCCATATTTTCGCCGTTTGCCAGACCAAATAGCCCGTCATACCACTCTTCAGTGAAGACATATTGAGCTCGCTTGCCCGGCAGTTCATTCCAGATTTCATCAGCAGTGAATGATAGGATTGGGGCCATCCAACGAACCAATGCTTCTGCGATATGGAATAATGCAGTCTGACAACTACGACGGGCAAGGCTGTCGCTTTTCGCGGTATATTGGCGATCTTTAATGATATCCAGATAGAACGAACCCATTTCCACGGAGCAGAACTGCATTAAACGCTGAACCACGGAGTGGAAATCATATTCGTCATAGTATTTGAGGATATCAGCCTGAGCTGCCTGAGCACGGCCTACCGCCCAGCGATCCAGAGTCACCATATCTTCTGGTTTCACTCTATGTTGTTCTGGATTGAAACCGTTCAGGTTTGCCAGCAGGAAGCGAGCCGTGTTACGGATACGGCGGTAAGCATCAGCAGAGCGTTTCAGGATCTCGTCAGAAACCGCAATTTCACCGGTATAATCGGTGGCTGCCACCCACAAACGCAGAATATCTGCGCCCAGTTTGTTCATTACGTCTTGTGGGCTGACGGTATTGCCGATGGATTTGGACATCTTACGTCCTTGCTCATCAACGGTGAAGCCGTGAGTCAGCACTTGACGGTAAGGTGCTTTGCCTTTGATTGCGGTAGACAGCATCAGTGAAGACATGAACCAGCCCCGGTGTTGGTCAGAGCCTTCCAGATAGATATCGGCTGAATTGCCGTTGAATTCTGGACGCGCATCAACAACGGAGGAGTGGGTACTTCCTGAGTCAAACCAAACATCCAGTGTATCCGGAGCCTTGGTGTAATCAGCCGCTTCACTGCCCAGCAATTCTGTTGCGTCCAGATCCCACCACGCCTGAATACCATCAACTTCAACACGCTTGGCAACTTCTTCGATCAACTCAACGGTACGAGGATGTGGCTCTTGTGTCTCTTTATGAACAAACAGAGACATTGGTACACCCCATGTACGCTGACGGGAGATACACCAGTCAGGGCGGTTTTCGACCATCGACTCAATACGCGCTTGTCCCCAGCCCGGGATCCACTGTACGTCTTTGATCTCTTTCATTGACTGGGTACGCAGGCCGTTCTTATCCATGCTGATAAACCACTGCGGTGTCGCACGGAAGATGATCGGCTTTTTATGGCGCCAGCAGCAAGGGTAGCTGTGCTGAATTTTGGCCAGATTGAGCAGTGCGCCTTTCTCTTTCAGCAGCTCAACGATGATATCGTTCGCTTTGAAAACAAACTGACCATCCAGTGAAGGGTAGGTGCCGGAGATATAGCAACCGTTCGGGCCAACAGGGTTCGCAATCTCAAGACCGTATTTCAGGCTGATGGAGTAGTCATCAGGTCCGTGACCACCCGCAGTATGCACCGCACCGGTACCTGCTTCGAGCGTTACGTGATCACCCAGAATGGCTGGAACATCGAAGCCCATAAATGGATGGTTAAAACGCATCAATTCCAGATCTGCGCCAGTACAATCACCCATGACTTCCCATGACGTAATATTTGCACGCTGCATGATCTGCTCAACTAATTCAGCCGCCAGAATCAGGCACTCGTTATCAACTTTGACTAACTGGTAGGTAATTTCCGCCCCCAATGCAATTGCACGGTTAGCAGGCAATGTCCACGGGGTGGTCGTCCAGATAACCAGAGAGACAGGCAGCCCCTGCGGTTGTACATCAAATTTAGCGTACACGGCATCTGCATCAATGGCAGTAAAGCGTACGTCAATGGAAGGGGACGTTCTGTCGTAGTATTCCACTTCGGCTTCAGCAAGGGAGGAACCACAATCAGTACACCAGTGAACCGGTTTCACCCCTTTCAGCAAATGCCCATTTTTGATAATGCGGCCTAATGCACGGATGATGTCTGCTTCAGTTTTGAAGTCCATCGTCAAATAAGGTTTATCCCAGTCGCCCAGTACACCCAGACGTTTGAAGCCCGCTTTCTGTGTTTCGACCTGAGTCATCGCATATTTTCGGCACTCAGCACGGAACTCAGCAGCGGAAAATTTTTCCCCGGGCTTACCGATAATTTGCTCAACCTTGAGCTCAATTGGCAAACCATGGCAGTCCCAACCAGGAATATAAGGCGAATCGTAGCCTGATAATCCTTTGGACTTAATAACAATATCTTTGAGAATTTTATTAACTGAGTGACCAATATGAATATCGCCATTTGCATAAGGAGGGCCATCATGCAAAATAAACGATTTCTTGCCAGATTTTGCTTTTCTAATTGCTTGGTATAAACCTTCTTTGTACCAACGTTTTAACATATCTGGTTCGCGCTTGGCTAAATCCCCGCGCATCGGGAACCCTGTTTCCGGTAGGTTCAGGGTGTCTTTATAGTCACTCATTATAGATTCTCAGTTCCAATTTTCCGCTAGATACATGACTCGGATCGCTGCAAGAGATAATTCCTCGCAGCAACCACATCATTTGCGATTTGCTGTTTTAGCGCATCAAGCGAAGCAAATCGCTGCTCATCACGCAATTTTTTGCGTAATACCACATCGATATGATGCCCATACAGATCCATTTGGGTATCAATCAAATGCACTTCCAGTTGCTGGCCCTGACCTGCAACTGTGGGGCGGTTGCCTATATTGGCAACGCCCGGTAAGGGTTTATGGCCCAATCCATGGACTTCAACAGCATAAACGCCCTTTACAGGGGTAACCAAACGTTTCAATGGTATGTTGGCCGTGGGAAACCCGATGGTGCGTCCCAATTGGTTACCATGAACGACTCTGCCACTTATGCTGTATGGATGACCCAGTAAGACTTCCGCCAAGGCCAGATCATCGCTTTGCAATGCCTGACGAATGGCTGTACTGCTGATCCGAAGACCGCTGTCACAAAAACTGTCGGTGCTGGCGACATCAAAATTGTATTCTTTACCTGCTTGCTGCAAATAGTGGAAATCTCCGAGGCGATTTTTGCCAAAGCGGAAATCATCTCCTATTGCCAGAAACTTAACACCCAGTTTTTCAACGAGCAACTGTGAAACAAAGGCTTCAGGTGAGTTGGCTGCAAAGTGCCTGTCAAATTTCACACACAACAGATAATCAACGCCATTCTGGGCTAGATATTTTACTTTATCTCTCAGCCGTGTCAGGCGGGCTGGTGCTTTATCTGCAACAAAAACTTCCAGAGGCTGCGGTTCGAAAATCATGACCATCGTTGGTAATCCGAGGCGCAGCCCTTCTTGCTTCAAGTGTTTTAATAAAGCCTGATGCCCGCGATGGACACCATCAAAATTACCAATCGTCAGCACGCAACCATGGTGACGCGCCCGGATATTGTGTATACCGCGAATTAGCTCCATAGCTGGCTCAATACCGTGGAAATTGCCGGATTATACCTTGTACAAAGCACAAGGTTAACCCACTATCACAAAGGGTTTTAATTAATAACCTGATTCATACAATAAAAATAGGCTAGATGCCCGAAAAATATTTAATTTATCGCATTTCTCTGTGATTCATTCAGTTTTTTATTGCGAAAGACTGTATTCCCTTTCAGTAAGCTGATAAAATCCCGCCCCATCACAACGTAACCAGCGTCGTTGTACAGCGACGCTTATTTGCACAAATCCATTGACAAAAGAAGGCTGAACAGGCATATTCCTCGGCCTTTGAATTGTCCTCGATAGAATATATTTGGGAGTTGGACCTTGGCTAATATCAAATCAGCTAAGAAACGCGCCGTACAGTCTGAGAAACGCCGTCAGCACAATGCAAGCCGTCGTTCTATGGTGCGTACTTTTATCAAGAAAGTATACGCGGCTATCGCTTCTGGCGATAAAGAAGCTGCACAGAAAGCATTTAATGATATGCAACCAATTGTTGATCGTCACGCTTGTAAAGGTCTGATCCACAAGAATAAAGCAGCACGTCATAAATCTGCTCTGGCAGCGCAAATCAAAGCAATGTAATTATTGTTTTGGTTATGCTGAAAAAAACCGGCTTAAAGCCGGTTTTTTTGTATCTGTCGGTTTAACTTCACAGTTTAAGACAATAACCTAACGGAATTTTTCAGGGCGGCTTTTAGGTGGAGCGCTGAATAAAGCAGAGAAATCCTTGTTGCACACGCGTTGAACTGCCGGGTGCTGGATCATGCGCTCTGCAAAAATAACGTAATACTCTTCCTGTACGGCATCCAGTCGACCTATTTCAACAATATCGCTATCTGCAAAAATATCATTGGCGTAGAACGAAGGTGCAATAAAAATGGCGTTGTGATACATGCCAAATGCCTTCATCAGTGCGGCATCATCAAATTCTCCCAGCACTTCAACTTGAAGGTTCTTATTGCGTATCCATGTCAGGAGCTTTCTGCCCAACATGGAGCGGCGACCCGGAATCAGTAAACGGCGCTCTTCCAGACACTCAGGAAATGGTTTTTCAGGGATAGGCTGGCGACAGTAAAAACTAATATTGCACTCGCCCAGTTTCACTGAAAACAACCCTTCCTGTTGGGAGGAATCTACCGGGCAATCTGATAAGATCATATCCAACTTATGCTGGCTGAGTTGCTCAAGCAGCATTTCATGCGTTGATTCAAAACAACGCAAGTGGATTTTCTCATGCTCTACCACCGTGGTTTCCAACACTTTGCTGACTAAGCGCTTGGACAGAGCATCAGCGACACCAACATCAAACAGTAGGTTTGATTCCCTGCTGTAAGTGACGATATCCAGCATTTCCTGGCTGAGTGTAAACATCTTGTCCGCGTAGCGGAAAATCAACTGTCCCAGTTCAGAGGGCACCAGACCTCTTCCCTGACGCTTAAATAATTTCCCCCCCAGACGTTCTTCCAACGCCTTGATCTGCCCGGTAATGGTCTGTGGTGTCAGGTACAGCGCTTCTGCTGCACCTACAACAGAGCCTTCCTTACAAACATGCCAAAAGTAATAAAGGTGGTTAAAGTTTAAATGTGAAACCCGCATATATTTATCCTTGTATTGCCTCACATCTGTACAACAGCCGTGACCAACATTTTAGGCCGCCAGATTATGGCGTTCTCCTATTTTTCTATTGATATGAAATATTCGCGGCACAACATGTTCAACTGCTAGGTCGTGAAAACTGCTATACCGTGAAAACTGCTATGCCGCGAATATTAAGAGGATGAATTACTTCGGAAATTACTTCTGGTTTGGTGTTTAAATTAGTCTATTCATTTGCTTTTGGCTACGTTTTTTTCTTCGGTAATAGTCTGTTTAATAATCCATAACCGACGATGGCGGCGGTTGTAGAGCCAATCAAAATACCCAGGCGCGAGTAGGTACTGAAAGCGTCATTTAGACCTTCGAATGCCAGACCAGAAATAAAGATAGACATGGTAAATCCGATTCCACATAAGACAGAAACCGCGAAAATTTGTTTCATGCCAATTTTTTCCGGTAATTTAGCCATTCCCAGCTTTACTGAAATCCAGCTAAACAGGAAAATTCCCAATGGCTTGCCAATGAACAGGCCGAGTGCAACGCCCACGGGCAGCATGCTTATCAAGCCATCGAATGTGACACCCTGCAATGAAACACCCGCATTGGCAAAAGCAAACAGTGGCAGAATTAAATAAGCAACCCACGGATGCAGTTCATGCTCGAGTGTTTCGGAAGGTGAATCACCTTTTTTATCGCGCAGAGGGATCAAGAACCCAACGATAACCCCAGCCAGCGTGGCATGAATACCGGATTTTAAGATACAAATCCATAAAACAACACCGACAGCCAGATAAGCAGATGTTTTGGCTACCCCTTTCCAGTTCATCCAAGCCAGAAGCGCAATCATAGCAGCAGCCAGACCTAATGCTCCTAAAGAAACTGTTTTGGTATAGAACAGGGCGATGATAATGATGACACCTAAATCATCAATAATTGCTAACGCAAGCAAAAATACTTTTAACGCGGTAGGAACACGTCTTCCCAATAACGCCATAACGCCAAGTGCAAAGGCGATATCTGTCGCAGCGGGAATTGCCCAACCTTGCCGTGCGATGTCATCACTACCATTGAACAGTAAATAGACCAGAGCGGGAGCCAGCATACCTCCAAGGGCCGCAATGGCCGGAAAAATTGCCTTATCACGACCCGCAAGTGAACCTTCCATGAGTTCACGTTTTACCTCCAGCCCGACAATGAGGAAAAACACCGCCATTAATCCATCATTTATCCATAGTAATAATGGCTTATTGATTTCCAATGCCGCGAACTGCACTGCGACAGGAAGGTTGAGAAATTGATGATAAATACCCTGCAATGGCGTATTCGCCATAGCCAGCGCAATGATGGCTGCTATGATGAGGATAATTCCTCCTGCTGCCTCTAACTTCAAGAATTGGCGAATGATTGCAGTCATGAATAGATAACCTATAGAGATTGATCAAAGCGCTAATGTTATGTCAGTCATGACATCGGAAAAAGTAGATTATTTGTGCTAATTAAATCGATAAATACGAATTATAACTTTATGAAAGTAACATACTTTTCAATATTGATAAATTGCATTAGATAGTAGATGATGTTTTTATCACCTATTGTGTTAATAATTGAACAAAATACTTCATGACGACTTTACTTTTCTTGTTTGTCCTCTGTGCAGCCCTATTGCATGCCAGTTGGAATGCTTTAGTAAAGATTAGCGCTGATCGATTTTTGGGTATTTCAATTATCGTCTTTTTTGCCGGGTTGATTTCAACATCAGGATTATTCTGGGTAGGGTTGCCGGCATTCTCATCTCTACCGTGGTTGATATTATCCGCCATTCTGCATACTGGTTATTGTCTGTTTTTAAGCCGCTCTTATGCCACGGGAGATTTAAGTCAGGTATATCCGATTGCCAGAGGGTGTGCACCACTCATTACTGCCTTATTGAGTTGGTTAATTTTGCGGGAAACGTTACCCCCCTTAGCTATATTGGGAGTAGGGTTAATTATTGCAGGGATCATTTTGATTGCATTTCCACAAGGGAAAAAATCTTTTCGCTTAGATCGCAAGACATTGGTTGCAGCAATTATTACATCAGCATTTACTGCCTGTTATACCTTGTCTGATGGTGTCGGCTCCCGTACCAGCGATAATGCCTTAACCTATATTTTGTGGCTATTTGCTATTAATGGTTGGGTAATGGGTGTGATTATGTATTTCAAGTATTGGAATACGGCTGGAAAAAATATTCGTCAATACTGGAAGCAGGGTTTGATGGGAGGGCTGATGCAATTATTGAGTTATGGCATTGTTATTTGGGCAATGAGCCATGCTCCTATTGTACTGGTGGCTGCATTGCGAGAAACCAGTGTATTGTTTGCCATGTTATTGTCAGTTTTTATCTTGCGGGAACCGTTTAGCAAAATGCGATTATTAGCTTGTGTTGTGATTATTATTGGGATTGTTAGTACTAAGTTAGAGTAATGGGTCTCCAAGTATAAGTAGGAACTTGGAGACTCCAGTTCGTTTTGAGTAATTTCATAGGGTGGCATATTCAAATTTTGAGTGATTGATTACAACTGTACTATCTGGTTTTATAATAACCTGATGGTTCACCTGCATTGCAGTATTACGCATCATATTAAATGTATTTTCATATAAAGGATAACCCGGATTTTCCTGTAACGGACATTGTGATTTATATACTGAGGGGGTATGGGCATTTCCTAAAGCCAAATACTTGCCATCGGTTGCCCAGCTAATCATTTTATTTTGCCAATTGGCATTATAATGTTGAGATAAACAAACTATATTTGCCCATGGATCGCATATCCATGCTCCACTCGGAAGCTTATTATACGTTTTGTAGTATGAGTTTACTTGTTTATTTTGAGATTGATAATCAGAAGCATCTGGAGGGTAATAAAATATGATAAAACAATGGTCATAGCGTGATGTAGGGATGGGAGAAATAATCTCAATGTAAATAGATTGTATTTTTCCTGATGTATCTGTAGTAAAATATTTTTTATATAAATCATATATTTCATGCGCTCTTTTTGTAGCTAAATACATAAGTGCAGTAATAGATAATTCATTACAATTTCCGACCAATGACTGCTTAAGTTCTTTTTCTTTCATTATACAATCATATTTTTCTTTTATATTCCCAAAACGGTATAATTTACTTCTTAATGTTAAGAATTCCTGCTCTCTGGTCTGACTATTTTTTTTAGAATATCTTCTTTGCCGATCTTCTGATTGAAGCTCAGGATTAATATAAGAGATATTTGTGGTTTTACCTAGAAAAATAGAGTGAGAATACTTAATTGCTTGACGTAATATATCGCTAATCATTTTAACACCCTCATTATTATATTTAATTTATATTATTTAGTATAGGTATTCAAAATGATATTTTGAACTCTTTTTAAATAAAATGCAATGTTAGTAAAATAGTAATGTATTTAAAAATAGTTAATAAATTAAATAATTTAATTTATTAAAAATAAGGGAATTAATAAATAAAAAAATCCCCCTGAATATCAATAAATTACAAAAAAATCAGGAGGAATTATTATTAGATATCTTGCAAAGTATTAAATTACTTTGTCAAATCATCAAAAAACTTCTTCACGCCATCAAGGAAACTCTTGGAGCGAGGGCTATTGGTTTCACCGCTTTTCCCGCCAAAAGATTCTCCCAATTTGCGCATCAGTTCTTTTTGCTCTTCATTCAATTTAACTGGTGTTTCTACTACAACACGGCAGAGCAAATCACCTTGAACGCCACCACGAACAGATTTAACCCCTTTACCCTTCATGCGGAACAATTTACCCGTTTGGGTTTCCGCAGGGATTTTCAGGCTGACACGGCCATCAAGGGTAGGGACTTC
This sequence comes from Xenorhabdus khoisanae, assembly GCF_001037465.1. Lineage (GTDB taxonomy): Bacteria > Pseudomonadota > Gammaproteobacteria > Enterobacterales > Enterobacteriaceae > Xenorhabdus > Xenorhabdus khoisanae. The sequence continues at coordinate 106,641 of NZ_LFCV01000002.1, read as the reverse complement.
TATTTCGCCACCTAATGCTGCGGTTGCAAAGTTGATCGGAACTTCACAATAGAGGTTGCTGCCATCACGCTCAAAAATATGGTGAGTTTTGACCTGAACCTGAACGTACAAATCGCCGGATGGCGCGCCGTGTTCACCCGCTTCACCTTCACCACTCAAGCGAATGCGATCACCGGTATCGACGCCTGAAGGGATCTTAACAGACAGGGTTTTGTATTTTTCAACGCGACCATGTCCATGACATTTACCGCAAGGATTTTTGATGATTTTCCCGCGACCATGACACTGAGGGCAAGGCTGTTGAACCGCGAAGAACCCTTGACGCATTTGTACTTGGCCTGCACCGTGACAGGTTGAACACGTTTCTGGGCTGGTGCCTGCTTTTGCTCCGCTGCCATGGCAGCTATCACAGGTTTCCAATGTCGGAATGCGGATCTCTTTGGTCACACCACGGACAGCTTCTTCCAGGGTTAATTCCATATTGTAACGCAGGTCTGAGCCACGGCTAGGACGCTGCTGACGGCGACCGCCCCCGAAAATATCTCCGAAAACGTCACCAAAGATATCGCTAAAGTCAGCTCCGCCACCGAAACCACCTGCGCCACCACCCATGCCACCATGCTCAAAGGCAGCATGACCATATTGGTCATAAGCAGCGCGTTTCTGAGAATCCGTCAGGATTTCATACGCTTCTTTAATTTCTTTGAATTTACTTTCTGCATCTTTATCGCCCTGATTACGGTCAGGGTGATATTTCATTGCCAGACGCTTATAGGCTTTTTTGATCTCTTTTTCGTCTGCGGTTTTGGAGACTCCCAAAACTTCGTAATAATCTTGTTTTGCCATCGTATTGTTTACCCTTAACACACACGCACGGGCGTAGAGTTACCTCAACGCCCGTGTCAGTTAACAAGTAACAGGCGCCCTGTTACTTTGCCCGCTAAGGGCTATTATTTTTTGTCTTTAACTTCTTCGAATTCAGCGTCTACAACGTCATCTTCTTTTTTCGCGTTGCTTGCGCCAGCGTCAGCAGCACCAGCCTGAGCTTGTTGCTGTGCGATTTCCAGCAGTTTTTTAGACGCTTCAACCAGAGCTTGGATCTTCGCTTCGATGTCAGCTTTGTCTTCGCCTTTCGCCGCAGTTTCCAGCTCAGAAGTTGCTTTCTCGATTGCTGCTTTATCGTCTGCAGTCAGTTTGTCACCCGCTTCTTCAACTTGTTTACGAGTGCCGTGAACCAGTTGGTCAGCCTGGTTACGAACCTGAACCAGCTCTTCAAACTTACGGTCAGCTTCTGCGTTTGCTTCTGCATCGCGTACCATCTGTTGGATTTCTTCTTCGTTCAGACCGGAAGAAGCCTTGATGGTGATGTTTTGCTCACGACCTGAATTTTTATCCTTCGCAGAAACGTGCAGGATACCGTCAGCATCGATATCGAAAGTTACTTCGATCTGCGGAGTGCCGCGCATTGCTGGCTGAATGCCATCCAGATTGAACTGGCCCAGAGATTTATTATCACCGGCACGTTTACGCTCACCTTGCAGTACGTGAATAGTTACCGCAGATTGGTTGTCTTCTGCTGTAGAGAACACTTGGCTATGTTTAGTTGGGATAGTGGTGTTCTTATTAATCAGGGAAGTCATCACGCCGCCCATGGTTTCAATACCCAGAGACAGTGGAGTTACGTCCAACAGCAGAACGTCTTTCACGTCACCTGCCAGTACGCCGCCCTGAACTGCCGCACCCATTGCAACAGCTTCGTCCGGGTTCACGTCTTTACGTGGCTCTTTGCCGAAGAAGTCTGCAACGGCTTTCTGAACCATTGGCATACGAGTCTGACCACCAACCAGAATAACGTCTTGAACGTCAGAGACAGACAGGCCAGCATCATTCAGAGCAACTTTCAGTGGCTCGATAGAACGTCTCACCAGATCTTCAACCAGTGATTCCAGTTTCGCACGAGTCACTTTAACGTTCATGTGCTTAGGACCCGTTGCATCTGCGGTGATGTATGGCAGGTTCACGTCAGTCTGCTGTGCAGAAGAAAGCTCGATTTTCGCTTTTTCTGCGGCTTCTTTCAGGCGCTGCATTGCCAGCGGATCGTTACGCAGGTCGATGCCTTGTTCTTTTTTGAACTCGTCAACCAGATAGTTGATCATACGGCTGTCGAAGTCTTCACCACCCAAGTGAGTATCACCGTTGGTTGCCAGAACTTCATAGGTTTTTTCGCCATCAACTTCGTCGATTTCGATGATAGAGATATCGAAAGTACCGCCACCCAAGTCATAAACAGCGATAGTGCGGTTGCCCACTTCTTTGTCCATACCATAAGCCAGAGCAGCAGCAGTAGGCTCATTGATGATACGCTTAACTTCCAGACCTGCGATACGGCCGGCATCTTTAGTTGCCTGACGCTGTGCATCGTTGAAGTAGGCAGGAACAGTAATAACTGCTTCGGTTACTGGCTCGCCCAGATAATCTTCTGCTGTTTTCTTCATCTTTTTCAGAACTTCAGCAGAAATCTGAGGTGGTGCCATTTTCTGGTCTTTCACTTCCAGCCATGCATCGCCATTATCCGCTGCCATGATTTTGTATGGCATGATGGATACGTCACGCTGAACTTCTTCGTCCTGAAAACGACGGCCGATCAAACGTTTGATGGCGAACAAAGTATTTTGCGGGTTAGTAACAGCCTGACGTTTAGCTGGTTGACCAACCAGAGTTTCACCATCCTGAGTATATGCGATGATTGAAGGTGTGGTACGGTCACCTTCGCTGTTTTCAAGCACACGAGCTGTCGTGCCGTCCATAATTGCTACACAAGAGTTGGTAGTTCCCAAGTCGATACCAATGATTTTACCCATCTAAACGCCTCCACAAAGAATTCATATATTCGGTCAAGTTACTAAGCTATATGAGGACGAATGTTTGCTTTTCAATGGCATTGATTGCCAGAAATTCCTCATTTGATGTTTTCAGTTGATACTGAAATATCCGTAGTAACTGTAGTTGATACTTAGATGGGGCCATTCATCGTATCATCAAGGGGCAGATTGAAAAAAAATTGAAGTTTAATGAAAAAATTTTTTCTAAGGCCATTGTGTAGTTGATGCCATCACATTATGATTCGCCGCCTTTTATAGTTTCTTGGTGAAATAAAGCGCCTTGATAACTTTTTTAATATTTTGTTTTATCTGTATTTTTCAGGGGAATTATGAACTCTAGTAAGTTGGCGAACCCAGGCCCGTTGGGTTTAATGGGTTTTGGTATGACGACCATTTTGTTGAATTTGCATAATGCAGGTTTTTTCCCATTGACGTCGGTCATTTTGAGCATGGGCATTTTTTACGGTGGGTTGGCTCAGGTGCTGGCAGGCATTTTTGAGTACAAAAAAGGAAACACTTTTGCTGCGACCGCCTTTACTTCTTACGGTATGTTTTGGTTGAGTCTGATTGGTTTGCTTTTCCTGCCGACAATGGGACTGGCAGAAGCAACCAGCCATGAATTCCTCGGCGTTTACCTCGCCTTGTGGGGAATTTTCACTTTGTTTATGTTCTTTGGTACGTTGAAGGCCAACCGCGTCCTGCAATTTGTGTTTGGCAGCCTGACTCTGCTGTTCGCATTATTGGCGATTGGTAATATCACGGGCAATGCCAGTATCTTGACTTTCGCGGGTTTTGAGGGCGTTATCTGTGGTGCGAGTGCTTTCTATCTGGCAATGGCTGAAGTTCTGAATGAACAATATGGCCGTACTATTTTGCCAATGGGTGAAGTGAAACACGCTTAACCGTTTTTAGACAGGATGAGCCCGAATACTCATCCTGTTTTATGTCATTTAGCCCACTTTGCCTGCTTTTTCTTATATTGCTTTTTTTCGCAAATAGAACCCCAATAAAATACCGACAGCCGATAACGTCATCATATAGTAGGCTGGTGCCAGTGAAGTATATTTCAATAGCAGGGTAACGAGGATCGGGGTCAGCCCACCAAAAATGGCATAGGCCAGGTTATATGAAAATGAAATGCCACTGAAACGTACTTCCGGCGGATAACTATTAACCATAACGTATGGTGCCGAGCTAATCACACCAACAGCTAAACCGGTAATGGCATAAACACTAAATAATTTGAGCGGTTCATCGCTGATATTATGATAGAAAAACCATGTCGCGGCAGCTAATAGAATACAGCCGACGATCAACACGATACCAGCGCCACATTTATCACATAAATACCCTACAAATATACAACTCACCGCTAACGAGATGATCGCAAGACTGTTTGCTTTCAGGGTAATTGATTGCTCCAGATGAAATACCGTCTGCATATAGGTGGGTGCCATCAAGATAATGACCACGATGCCAGCGGAAAGTAGCCATGTTAATAGCATTGAGATCGTGATGGCGCGTTTGTGATTAAAGATAACGGATTTTAGTGGCAGCTCTTCCGCCAGCGCTTTACGTTTCTGCATTTCCTTGAAGATAGGGGTTTCATGCAGCCAACGGCGCAGGTACATGGCACACAGACCGAAAACACCACCCAAAAAGAAGGGGAGACGCCATGCCCAATCCAGGACTTCCTGCTTGGTATAAATGGAAGTAATCATGGTTGCCACTAGAGAGCCAAACAAAATACCCATGGTCAACCCTGCTGTCAAAACGCCACAGGCAAAGCCTATGCGCTTATGAGGTACATGCTCTGCCACAAAGACCCATGCTCCGGGTACTTCTCCTCCAATCGCCGCTCCCTGCATGATTCGCATCAGCAAGAGCAGTACGGGAGCGGCAATGCCAATCGCATCATAGGTGGGCAGCATTCCAATGATCAGTGTTGGTACGGCCATCAGGAATATACTGAGTGAAAACATCTTCTTGCGCCCAATGAGATCACCAAAATGAGCCATGATGATCCCACCTAACGGTCGGGCTAAATAACCGGCAGCAAAAATACCAAATGTTTGTAGTTGTCTGAGCCATTCAGGTATATCCGCAGGGAAAAATAGTTCTCCAAGCGCAACGGCAAAGAAGACAAAGATAATAAAGTCGTAAAACTCCAGCGCACCACCCAAGGCGGCCAAAGACAGAGTTTTATAGTCCTGCCTGTTTAATGAACGATTTTGATGTTGTGACATAAGTTACCGATTTATAGTTATAAAATGAGGTTTTTTTATTATTATTTTCAATGAGTCTATTTTTATTGTGACGAATGAAAATAAAACTTATCCTATATTAAAAGGTGTTTATTCTGCAATTTTTTAAATGAAACGATTCTGTGATATGTAGCATAGGTTTGGGCAGAAGGAGAGCTTACGTCTGTATATCAGTTTGTATATCAGGAGAATTTTAAATGGAAGAATACTCAGCCCACACGTTGAATAATCTTTTATCAATTAAAGTGAGGAGTGCTCTTCCACAGCGATATTAATATCAGGGATTATTTTGCCAGATGTTGTTTCAGCAGTGATATAACCGTTTCAATATCCGGTAATGAGGGATGTCCCACCATACGTTGTAATGACGCGTCAAAATTTTCGTGCCAAACGGGATCAATCACAAAATAACCATCTTCTTGCAGCTGGGCAATATTGCGGAGGGTCGCCTTTTTTTCCCACATGACGCTTCCCATCACAGGGAAAAACAGCACCGGAAACGTGGAAGCCAGAACCACTGTCGTTAAACGGTTAGGTGCAGCACCTTGCGCAACGGCTGCCATCGTATTTGCGGTTGCAGGCAAAATTGCCATTACGTCGTGATCAGCCACAATGCGTGAAGGTTTGTCTGTTGGCCAATCGTGTGGTGATTCTCCGCTGATGACCCGGTCTGCATAGAGCGCAACAGTTGATGCGGGTAAAAAGGTGGTGGCACTGTTTGTCATCAATACCGTCAATGTACAGTCGATCGTTGCCTTAATTGCTGAAAGGTATTTTGGAAGGAGGGCAATATCCACTGACCCAGTTGCGCCAATTAAGATCCGGGATTTTATCTGTGGAATTATTTCATCATTTTTCATCGGTAAATTAGCCTCTTATTATTATAAAAATGGATGATTAGAGATTGTATTAGCGTGTTCCAGCAATCCATCTAGCTGCACTAAGTAAGAATCTCTACCATGTTCTTGCCATTCCCGCGGATATCCCAAAGAAACTTCCAAATGAGCAACATCTTGAATATATTCGAGATTAGGAATGTGTAAGTGTCCGTATACCACCATGCGAACTCCTTTTCTTGATGCCCACTGATGAGTTTTTTCACTGCCACACCAAATGGAAAATTCGGTATTGCGTAAAGATTCAAGTGGTTTTCGGAGAAGGGGAAAATGGCTTATAAGCACGATATTTTCACCGTCTGGAATAGCGTTTAAACGTTTTTCGGTATATTGGATACGTTCCCGGCACCAGTCGATAATATTTTTATGGGGGTAGGTTTTCAGAAAGAATTCGTCAGAGCTGATGACACCGCAACGACGGGCGCGTTCTATGGCCTGCTCCGCCGTATAGTCATCAATATTTCTGAATGAATAATCATATAGCGTAAAAATAGGGGCAATGGTAACGGTTGTACCATCCCCCATGCGGTAATGGCGAAACTCATCTTCAGGGGTGAGCACGTTATGCTGTCGGCAAATATTGACCAGATGTTCATAACGCAGTACGCCGGGTAACTTTAATTGATCTCTTGGCGTGCACCAGAGTTCATGATTCCCCGGCGTCCAGATGACTTGGGCAAACCGTTGGGAAAGCATACTGATGGCCCATGTAAAGTCTGATTCCTGCTCTGCAATATCACCTGCCAGCAGAAGCCAATCATCAGGTGTTGATGGCCTGAATGATTCGACTATAGCTCTATTTGTTGCATGAGATACATGTAAGTCACTGATAGCCAACAGCATGAGCTCACCTCTCTGTTTCTTATTTTCCTAACAACCTAAGCTTCCTGAAAAATCAGGGTGTTCCCGGAGGGGCTTCTCCCCATCCCCAGTTGGGCACGGTTTCACGACGTGAAGGAGCGGCATTGGGTTGGGAATTGGCTTCAGCCCTGCGTGAACCCCATTCGATATAACCTGCAAAGGCTGCACGAAATTCAGGATCAGATGGCAGGCCGATTTCATCAGCAGACTGCATCAGCAAGTCTACCCATCTTTTCCTTTGTTCTGGCTGAATGCTTCTGCCTCTGTGACGGCTTAACATAACTTTGAAGCCGCCGCGCTCATTGGTATAGCGCTTTTCGCCACCGAGCACTTCTTCCAACCACATGGCGACATGACCAGGATGATCGGATTTCATGTGTTGGAACAGCGGAGCGAGTAGCTCATCTTTTTCAACTTTGGCATAAAAGACGGTCATGAGTTTCATGAGGGCCTCACGACCTCCCATCCATTCAAATAAGGTCGGTGCTTCATTTGCCATAATATAACCTCTCATATGAATATATTTATTAATGATGTTGCGATTCAGGCAATGGCTATGTGTTGATATCCATTACCCCAACTCCAAAGACGCAATGGCCTTGACCTTATCTAACTGCCCCTTTGGGATGAGATTGCCTTTGTACATTCTGTATGTGTTAAAGAGCCCCTTTAGCCCATACTCGTTAGCCAGTTGGAGAAAGTCGTTGTTATCGGTTTCGGGAACATCCGCCGATACAGGTAAGCCATCAGAGATTTGCGCGAATGCGGTAAGAGCCAGCGTTTCAACAACGTCGGCATTGTCGGCATGGAAAGGGCCTATTCGGTAGCCATTTTGGGATCGCCTTATGCCTATGATCCCGGAAACTCCAGTTCTGGAATAAGTACAAAACCCATAACGTTCTTTTCCCCAAAACCAATTGGCAAGCAATGCGCCCCGATAAACGCCGGTGCATTCCGCATCATATTTGATGACTTCATCGATATTGGCTGGTGTGATCAGAATGGCACCTGCTGGTGGTGTGACTTTTTTCTGGATGGTTCCAGAAAGCCGGACATTACGATAATGTTTAACAAATCCTCTTTTTTCGTAGAGTGAGGTTTTATCCCAGTTACCATCACAGCCAATAGTGCGATGTTCTGCGTAATCCATAGACCATTTCCATATTTTCCCTGCACAAATACTATTGCGGAATTCCGGTGGGATGAGGAAGCTACCACCGAATGAGTAATGGTCTGAGTAACTTACCATCGACATTGATGCGATAGGTTGCATATTATGATAGGCGATAAAGAAAGCTTCTGGGTCTACATTAAAGAAACAAGCTGTATCGCCCGAACTAATATCCCAGTTTTCATTATTTGCCCAATTGAGAACGATAGAATTCCATTGACTGAGATTCACCGAACGGATGAGACACGTTTGAGTGCTCCTTTCATTCATAATCAATATATCCTCTCGAATAGGGTTGAGTACCAGTATGGTGTGGTCTTAAAGTCCAAGTGATTTACTGATGATTTCTTGCAGCACTTCACTGGTTCCACCGTAAATGGTCTGGGCACGGCTATTCAGCCAATTCTTGCCAGCAATGGAATCACGCAGGTAACCCAGCCCTCCGTGCAATTGCAGGCAACGATCTGCCACTTTCATTTGAAGTTCAGTTGTCCACCATTTGATGCGGGCGGCATCCACCAGGCTGAAAAGACCTTGGTTAAAGAGATCAACGGCGTTATCAAGGTAGACTCGGGCAATTTTTACTTCAGTATCTAATTGCGCGAGCATAAAACGGTTGTATTGAAAGGAGCCGATTGGTTGATTGAAGGCCGTTCTTTCTTTCACATATTCCAGTGTGCTCTGCAATATATGTTCTGCACTGGCAACCGCCACGGTTGAAATACTAAGGCGCTCGCGGGGCATCGCTGACATGAAGTAATAGTTACCGAGGTTTTCACGGCCAAGCAGGTTGGTAATGGGGACTTTGCAGTCATGGAAAAAGAGTTCAGCCGTGTCGCTGCCATTCCAGCCAATTTTCTTCAATGGCTCCCCTCTGGAGAATCCGGGCATATCCCGTTCTATTGCCAACAGGCTGATGCCCTGACCTTGTTGCCCTTGTTCTGTTTTTACAGCGACAACGATCAGATCCGCGTTGATACCATTGGTGATGTAAGTTTTGCCGCCATTGACCAGATAGTAATCACCCTGACGTGTAGCCACGGTTTTGATGTCTGCGGTGTTGGAACCCCCACCGGGTTCCGTCATGGCAATAGCCGCAACCCGTTTTCCGCTACACAATTCAGGCAGCCACCTTTTTTTCTGTTCCTCATTACCAAGGGCAAAAATATAGCTGGCAACAACATCATTATGAGCAACGATCCCCGGTACAGTCACACCTGATTTGATGAGTTCTTCTGTCAGAATTACCGCGAACCGATAATCGCTTTTTCCCAGTCCCCCAAATTCGGGAGTGACACTCATGCCTAATAAGCCAGACTGACCTAACTTCTCCCAAAAAGAGCGTTCAACCAGCCCATTTTCTTCCCACTTTTGATGTTCAGGTACGATTTCTCTTTCAAGAAATTCACGGCAGGATTTCCGGTAATTATCAAAATTATCAATCTCAATACGCATATTCACTCCTGATTCTTTGTCAGCCCATGGTTTTACTCAAATCGCCTTACTCAGCAGTATTTGTTTGATGACATCCCAGTGTTGGTAAACAGCAAAGTGACCCCCTTCAATGTGGGTGGGTGAAACATTGCCAGAGGTGTAATTTTTCCAGGCTTCCATGTCCGCCAAAGTGACATGAATATCGTGGGTAGCAGAAATCAGCACCAGTGGGTAATTCACCTGTATATTGCCAAGCTGGGGAAATTGGCTGCGTATCCGGTAATCACTGCGCAGTTGGCGGATGATGGGTTTTATTAACGCCGGTTCGTTCAAAATGGCTTCTGGCGTCCCTTGATCTTCTTTAGTTTTCTGAATCAATTGCTCATCTGTCCATTCATGCCGTTCATCTTCTGGCTGACGATGAGGAGGGACAGAGCTGGATACCACGCCAAATAGGGGAGAAATGCCATGGTTTTTCATTAATGCCTGACCCACCGCGATACTCAGCACACCGCCAAAGCTGTGGCCAAAGGTGATCCACTCTGTAATGCCCTGTGCCTGCTTCTGCTGAAAGTCGGCCCAAATATCTGATGCCAGTCGTTCAACCAGTGAATCGAGATCGTGAATTTCAGGCTCTTTAGCCAGATAACCACGACCAGGGATCGCAACGGGTTGTAAAATTGCGGATTTGGTTGTCATAAGATCATTTAGCCAAGGGCGATAAATGGCTGTTGTTGCCCCTGCATGTGGAAAGGCATAAATCACCCGCCTGCAATTAGTGTCCATTTGTTCTCCGATCGCTGGTGGTTTCTCTCTCTGCTTCTCTTTCTATTAAGAAGCTGACAATGCGTTCCGCAACCATAATGGTTGTCAGATTAGTTGGCATGGAGGGAATAGTGGGAAACAGGGAGGCATCAGCGACTGTCACGCCAGTAATACCATGCACCCGACCGTCTTCCTGTGTGGCGCTATCCGGATCACTACTGCTACCCATTCTGAGCGTTCCAGATGCATGCCAGCCAGGATTGACAAGGTTCTTGATTGCACTGTTCATGATTTCGTCATTATAAATCATGGAGTGTGACCAAAATTGTATGCCATCAAGGAAGGCATCCACTTCTGCATGGCGTAAAACCTCCCAAATTTTACGCACTCCCCCTACAAGGCGAGCGATATCGGATGGGGTACGGGTCAGCGGCAGATCAATTTGAGGCAATACCGTAGGCGTGGCGGAACTGATGAAGACCTGCCCTTGAATCTCCGGACGCATCAACATGACGGAAGCGCCAACCAACATTGGATAAGCAACACGATCTCTGAATCCCGGCACAGTGTCACTGGCAACATTGTTCAGCAAGCCGATTTGCACATCGACTTTTTCGTCATAACCGCTGCTAATGCGGGCAGCAATTTGTCGCCACGGCAGGCCCGTTGTACAGACACCTGCTTTAGGTAGCGCCCAGAGTACCACTGAGGCATGGTCAGTCAGGTTTCTGCCAACGGCAGGCACTTGTGCAACAATAGGGATACCTAATCTGCTCAGGTGTTCTGGATCTCCCACACCTGAGCGCTGCAATAACGTTGCCGAGCCAATTGCACCAGCGCAGAGAATAATCTGTCTGGCCTGATAAACCCGCTCTTCTCCTGCCTGAATGATTTTTATCCCTGAAGCGACGGTGTCGTTAAAAATGATCTGCGTGGCCAGTGCATCAGTCATCACGTGCAGATTTTCTCTGTTCAGGATCGGTTCAAGGTATGAACGATAAACATCCACTCTTTCTGCGCCATTAATGACATTGGCGGGCACGGGGCCGACGGCGGGATCTTCACCGATATTGAGATCATCGACATAAGGCACACCAAACTGCTCGCAGGCACGGGCAAAAGCCATATCAAGGGGATGGATCTCGCCATCCGGAGGTCTGCGCAGGCACATCGGTCCCTGTGAACCGTGGTTATCATCACCGATACGATCGGTATCATTTTCCAGATGCTTAAACCACGGTAGAACCTGTTCCCAAGACCAATTGGGGCAACCCATTTGGGCCCATTTATCGAAATCGCTCGGAAATCCTCTCAGGGCAATGGCACCGTTGACTGCGGAGGAACCACCAAGTACTTTCCCCACCCGATAATTGAACGGCTTGCGTTCCTTGTATTTGCGAGCCTGTTGCGTGTCATCTTGTATATGAGCGGGAGGGGCAATGAGAGCGGTGAACCGATCATCATTGCGCACATTGGCTTCGTAATCCCAGTTATATCCTTCCAATACCAGTCTTGACGCGTCTCTGAGTGGACTGGCGGGGTTGTGTACATCAGATTCGTGGCCTGCTTCAATCAGCAGTACGGATTTCATGCTGTTTTCAGACAGGCGTGATGCTGCCACGCATCCTGCTGAACCGCCACCTACCACGATATAATCGTATGTTTTGATCATAGTTCATTCATCCGCTTGAGATTGAACGATTGTTTCGATGATGCGAGAGAAAGACTGAATGTTGGAATTCATGAACAATCCTTCGATGATGTCCTGTTCGCCAACAGGCGTAATGTTAAATTCCTGTCGCAGTGCACTAAGTAAACCAACGGCATGCAGTGAATCACCGCCAATATCAAAAAAGCCATCGGTGACATCAAAATCATCATGCTGAAGTTGTGCTTGCCAGAGTTTCAAGATCTTTGCTTCTATCTCATTAGCGGGTTTAACCGGCGCATCAGAGTGTTCTTCGGTATCAGACCAGGGGATAGGCAGCGCTTTACGGTCAATTTTTCCATTACTGGTTAATGGCATATGGGGCAATAAGACGTAATAACTGGGCACCATATAAGAGGGCAGCGTTTTGCGGGCAATCTCCCTCAACTGGTCTTGAAAATGGCTGGGGGTATCCAAAATTTCTACCGTTTCAGGCACAACATAGGAAACGATATGCCGTTGTCCGGTTTTGGGATGAACGGGAGCATCAATAACAACATGGCTGGCATTTTCATGGCTCAGGAGACAGGCTTCAATTTCACCTAATTCAATGCGGTATCCATTGATTTTTACCTGATTATCTTCGCGTCCTAAAATTTCTATCAAGCCATCGGCAATATATCGTCCCAAATCTCCTGTTCTGTACAGCCGTTCACCCGTGACGGGATGAGTAATAAAGCGCAGTGCCGTTTTTTCTGCGTCTCCCAAATAACCTTGGGTCACCCCGTCTCCGCCAATATAGAGTTCCCCTGTTACCCATTTGGGGCAGGGTAGAAGCCAATTATTCAAAACATGAAAAGTTTGATTTGCCAGCGGTTTGCCATAAGGAATGCTTTTCCAGTTTTTATCAATTTCCTTGATTGGATAGTGTATCGACCAGATAGAGCCTTCAGTCGCTCCCCCGAGGCTGATGATCGCAGTATCTGGCAGGCTTTCCCGAATACGTTCTGGTAGATCGACAGGTATCCAGTCTCCGCTCATCAGGATTAACCTTAATTTGGTCTCGGACAGTGCGGAACCATTTCTGTCTACCAGTACTTTAACGGGAGCCGGAACACTATCCCAGATAGTAATTTGATGTTTGATTAGCATGTCTAACCAGATTTTTGGGTCATTGGCCGTTTCAGGCATGGAAAAAATAACTTTTCCTCCAACGCCCAATAGCCCGAAATAGTCATAGACGGACAAATCAAATCCAGCCGGTGCGACGGATAATACAGCGTCTTTTTCTGTGACGTGGAATTTATGGTTAATATCAAACACCGTATTTGCCGCATTACGGTGAGAAGCCATGACACCTTTCGGCTCTCCGGTTGAACCGGAGGTAAAGATGACATATGCCAGATCATCTAATCCCTGTACTGAAGGCATGGAAGACCAGTGTGTTGTATCCACGGCGTTGTGCATAGGGCACTCATCCAGGTTTATTCGAAGCAAACCCGTCAATTCACCATGTTCAAAAACTGTGCTGCCAGTGATAATCCCTTTGGCTGAACAGCGATTGAGCAAATTCATCCGGCGTTCGGCAGGGAGCTGGGGATCGATGGCCACGTAAGCTGCACCTGACATCAGGACACCCAGTAATCCGATTACCAATTCTGGGCTTTGTGGCAAGGATACAGCGACAATATCATTGGGATGAATTTGGGCCGAGGTTCGAAGTTGTTGTGCGATTACGATGGCTTTATTGACCATTTCCGCATAGGTAACTTGTTTTTCTCCCTGAATGAGCGCGATTTCATTGGGGAATTTGGCGGCGGCCTGCAAAACCATTTCATGTAGCAATTTAAGATCGAACGCGATATCGGTTGCATTGGATTTTGCCCGCTCTGCCAGATCTGATGCGGGCAACTTCACCAATGATGCACTTGTATCCCATACGGAATCATCTTCAGCGCAAGTTGCAATCAGCGTCAGATATGTATCCAACATGGCTTCTACCATGCCATCAGGGAACAATTCACTGACAGTGTTCCAGTTAATTTGAACAAGACCATCAACCCGAACAATTTGGTTCTCTAACCAGACTTGTGGGGTTTGATTGCTGTTATAAATTTGGGTAGCGTCCGTCCAACCGATATCTGTTACCACATCGTCCAAATTAGCCGTCAAGGTATTGCTAAATACTACGGGAGCTGTTGCTGCCCGGTTGTTATGACCTCGGCGGGTCAGCTCTCTCAAAACCTGAACACCATTGTAGGAACAATGCCAGCGATTCATCATCAAATCAGTCTGGATTTGCACTAAACGATCATTGAAGCTTTCTTCTTTTGTTCCCCGTATTCCCAGCAACATGGGTTGAAGAAAATTACCGACAACATTTTCGATGCCGTCAAAATAGGGACGCCGCCCGAATTGAGTGATAGTCAGCGTAAAAATTTGGTGTTTCGACCACTGACGAAGGACTTCTGTATAAATGCCGAGAAGTACCGTTTCCAGCGTTAGCTTGTGTGCTTCCGCTTTCTGCCTGAGAGCCAGCAACGTTTCAGCAGCGATTTTTCTACTGTAACGCTTGAACACAGGAGAGGAAATCATCTCGGGAATTGTTTTCAATGGTAACTCTGGCGGTTGCGGTAAAGTATCTAACTGTTGTTCCCAGTAGGCTTTGTCACGTAGCCCTTGTAATTGCCCTTGTAGATAACGCTCTGAGTTTATATAAGTGTGAAAATTCATATTAGCAGCTAATATGGGTAACTCGTGACCCTGATAAATTTTCCACCAATCACGTAATATCAGGCGGATACTATGAAGATCCACAAACATCATATCGAAATAAACATGCAAGCGAGTAATATCATCATTAATTATTGTTGCACGTATATCGAATGTAGGGGCTTTATCGAGGGGAAGTAATTGTGTTTCCATTTCCTGACGAATGTTTTCCAGCATTTTATCTTTTTCTGATGCTGACCACTTTCTACAATCTTGAATAGGAATGGTGTAATTTAATGGAGCAGGTAAAATCCGCTGTTGTCCATCTAAAGATAAAGTCGCCCTTAACATAGGGTGATATTCAATAATTTTGTTCAATGCGTTATTTAATGAATTGATATCTAATGATTTAATATCTAATTCAGTATATAGACAACTGGTTAACCCTCCTAGTTCCAGTCCGGGGTTACGCCCAATTAAATAGGCATATTGAATATCTGTTAATGGAAAATGTTCTGTCTCACTAGTTTCTTCTTGTAGCGTTATAGGGATGGTAATATTTATTAATGGTAATCTGTTTTGAAGCATCCCATTAACCTTTTTTTTCAATTGAGATAACTCTATTTCTAAATTTTTGTTTTCTGGTTTATATAATTCATGAGAGGTGGGAATTTCTAATCCGGATTCTTGTAATGCCTGGAGAAAATTTTGCATGCATTATCCCTTAGTATTTGGTTGATAAGTTGATTTATATTTTTTTGAAGTTATTTTTTATCTTTGAAATAAAATGGCACTGGGAATATGGTTGAACCTCTTAACAAAGAATCCATTTACAGTTCACCAATTTATTTTGGTGAAAATAAACATCATTTACTATCAATATAATATATTGATTCACGAGCTTAAAATAAACGAAAAGCAGTGCATATTCAGACACCTCATTAATCTTAGTAAGGTATTTAGTTTTATTTGTTGGTTTGCCCTTACGCAAAAATAACACTTTTATAACTAAATGTAATATCAAATAATAACATTTTATTAATGATTATTGTTATGTAAAACATATGGATACTGACTAAGTTCAAGTTTGTAATAGCATAATAATTCCTGACGTCTAACAAACTTGCTAATCTTCTGTGGTTAAATTAATAACTTCCGGGCAATGCGGCATACAAGAACTGAAAAAATAGGTCAGATGTCTGGAAATTGAAAAAGGTAACCTAAAGCAGGCCGCTGTGCTGATGAGCGAACTCTGCAATGGAATTATATACTCTTCGTCTTTCAAGTTGCCTCTTTGTTGGCTGCGCTCACTCACCCCGGTCACATAGTTATCTATGCTCCCGGGGATTCATTCCCTTGCCGCCGCGCTGCATCTTGAAATCCATTGGGTATAAATCAACCCCGCTTCTTTGGCAAATCGATACAAATTGTTATATCCCATCGTGGCATAAGTCAGCGGATGGGCAACAGCGGGATCTTGTTCTGCCTCAACGACCAACCAACCGTTATAGTGATTCGCTTTCAATACATCAAAAATAGCCGGATAATCGACGCAACCATCACCGGGTACGGTAAAAACACCATTCAATACGGCATCAAGGAAACTGGTCTTACGATTTTTGACATCCTTCAACACGTCAGGACGAATATCTTTGCAATGTACATGGTTAATGCGTTTGCACCAGCGTCTTGCCACTGCCAATGGATCATCACCGGTAAAGGTCAGATGCCCGGTGTCCAATAACAAACCAACCTCTTTTCCTGTATTTTCCATCAGGTTATTGATGTCTTCTGCACTTTCAATCACCGTTCCCATATGGTGATGATAAGCAATCTGTACGCCTTGTGATTGAGTATAACGAGCAAACTCTGTCAGTTTTTCGCCATATTCCTGCCAGCGTCCTGCCGGAAACAGAGGTCGCAGATGCACGGGTTTACTCTGATTACCATGAATACAGTGTGTCACTTCAGCAAACACCATTACAGTAGCGCCTAACTCACGCAATAGCGTCAAATGCGGCTGAACCGCTGCGATTTCTTCCTCAACACTGCGCGTGAGTAATTCTCCAGAATACCAACCGGACACCAGTTTCAAATCATGGGCAGCCAGAATAGGCCCCAAAACCTGCGCCTGACGAGGAAATTTATTGCCAAGCTCAAAACCTGAAAATCCCGCCTGCCGCCCTTCTGTCAGGCAAGTTTCCAGAGGTGTTTCTGCACCCAAAGAAGGCAAATCATCATTAGTCCATGTCAGGGGATTGATGCCAATTTGAACAGCCATAAGGGTTCTCCTGTTTTACGTAGTCATTTTGACTGGGCTATCCGCGCTGGTGCCAATAGCTAATCAGATTGTGATAGTTGGTTTTTACTTGCAGGATAAGAGTCTCATCATCAATTTCTCCCGCCAGCCATTGCAATGAAGATTGACCAAACAGCGTTCGTCCAACAGCGAAGCCTTTAACTATCGATTTTCCGGCTGCCGCTCTGAAGCTCGCTTTCAGGATGGTTTCAGGTGCATCAAGGCCAAGGATCACAACCCCCCGGCAATAAGGATCACTCTGTTCAATCAATACCGAAATTTGATCCCAAGTTGTGGATTGCATCGGCGGTAATTTCCACCAATCAGGTTTAATGCCGAGATTGTAGAAACGCTGGAGCGCTCGTAGGTATAGTTCATCAGAATGGGGCATATCTACTGGCAAGATCACTTCCAGCAACAATTCATGGCCAGACTGACAACAGGCGGCATAGACTTCCTGCACGGTTTTTTCCTGTTCCAGACGTAATGGAGGGTTATCTTCCGGATGGAAAAACACCAAACATTTCACGATATGTTCGTGTGGCCAGCTAATAAGCTGAGAACCAATATCACCATGTTCAAGGCAAAGTGGCCGGGAACCGGGCAGTTCTATCGGGCGACCAATCCATAACCCCTTTCCTGTTGCGGCATTCAGTACATCTTGACCGAAACTACTGTCACACAATATTCCCGCTTTTCCTTCCAAATGGGCTTCTGTGCAAACCTCTTGGCTGGCTCGGAACAGTAATTTTTTCAATTGTGGAATTCGATCGAAACTGGCATTCACTTTGCGTGCCATTTCAACAAACTGAATACGATGATCAAATGCCATCACACACAGTTCATCCCACTGTTTACGCCGGCTACCAATACGATGCAAGTGGTTGAGATGTGCATCCAAATCAGGACACGGCACTTCCGCTGCCCGTATCAGATAATTATCCAACTCAGTTTTATCTGGCATAGCCGGCGCACAGCCATGGCGGGAAACGACCAAAGCCCCGCAAGCATTGGCATAGATGCAAGCCTGTTCCCAGCTTTCGTTGTTGAGGTAACCACGCAATAAGCCTGACATAAAAGCATCTCCTGCCCCCAAGACATTTAATACTTCCACTTTTACGCCTTGTACGGTGATCCCTTCATCTAAGGAGTCTGGAATACTGGCAGTAAATACAGAACATCCCAACGCCCCCCGCTTGCAAACCAATGTTGCAGTAGTCAGCGCTCGTACATTTCGCAAGGCTTCTACCGTGTCCGTAGCACCACCAGCAATATGAAATTCTTCTTCGGTTCCCACAATCAGATCAAATTGGGAGAGCACTTCCTGTAATTGTGATGTCACCTGCTCTGAGGCGATATAACGAGTTTCACCATCACCCAGTGAGGTCAATCCCCACAATACCGGACGATAATCAATATCAATGGCCGTCTTGACACCATTGTGGCGGGCATATCGCAGTGCGGTCAGCACAGCATCACGAGTTTGTGGATGGGAAAGATGCGTTCCGGTGATCGCCAGACAGTGGGCAGATGCAATATAGTCTTCACTGAAATCATCGCGGGTAATGGCCATATCAGCACAATTATCACGGTAAAAAATCAGTGGGAATGTTTCGTTATCTTTAATACCGAGCAAAACCAATGCCGTCAGCCGTTCTTTGTCAGTAATCAAATGACTGGTATCACAGCCAACCCGCATCAACTCCTCACGCAGAAAGCGCCCCATGTGTTCATCTCCGACTCTTGCCAGCATTGAGGATTTTAATCCCTGACGAGCCGTACCGTAGGCCACATTTCCTGAAGATCCACCCAGATATTTTGAAAAACTCCCCATGTCTTCCAGACGGGAGCCTATCTGCTGGCCATACAGATCAACCGCGATCCGTCCCATGCAGATAACATCAAACTTTCTATGCTGCTCCATTGATTCACCTCTTACCGAATCGCTTGATTTTGTTAAACCTCAAATGGTTTTGAACATCAAAATTTAATTAATTTCAGCGACGTTAACCCGACGTTTCTCTTGATGAGAGCGCCTTGCCTATTTGATAGAAAACATAACTCAGAATGCTGGCCACAAATACGTAATAGATTGCCATGACATAAGCCGGCACATTATGGGCAAGGAAAACATACATGGAGATAGCAGCCAGTGTAATTAACCATCCCATTGGTTTCACCATTGACCACGGCGTAATATCCACCTGCTCGGTATACACTTCCTGATAAGATTCAGCCGGGAAGAAATAACCAATCGTCAGCATGAAAACGATATTCAGGACAAACAGAATGCCTACCAGATGGAAAAAATGAATATTGATGTTCAGGACAAAATTACAAACGATGTAAGCTGACATACCAAACAGCAACCCCAGTTTTGCTGCAATCGGGGGAACGCGCTTTGTCATTAACCCGACCAATACCACACTGAGGATGGGTGCATTAAAAATCCCCTGTAATTGTTGAATCAGATAGAACAAGCCATCAGGTGCATTAGCAACAAGTGGAGCAATGATCATCGTTGCCAGTGCAAGTACGATCCCCAAATATTTGCCTACCGCTACGGCCTGTGCTTCCGTAGCATTCGGGTTAATCCTCGGTTTATAGATATTGACGGTGAATAACGTCACGGAAGAATTCAGGCCACCACTGAATGTTGAGAATACGGCGCCCACAACAACGGCGGCAAAAAAGCCAACCAGAATTTTAGGTAATACCAACTGCACTAATGCAGGATAGGCATTATCTGGATTATCCATCTGACCACTGAAAATATGGAAGGCAATTATTCCCGGCAAAATAATGATCGAAGGAATAATGAGCTTAAATAAAGCACATAGCATGACACCTTTTTGCCCTTCCGCGAGATTCTTGGCACCTAATGATTTCTGCACAATAGATTGGTTGGTACACCAGAAAAACAGGTTAGAGACAATCAAGCCAGTAAATAGCGTCGAGAATGGAACAAGTGAATCTTCACTACCTATGGAATTGAACTTATCTGGATGGGTCTGATAAACATCAGTCAAACCTTTCCATGCGTCACCATTCCCGACATACAACAAGGCAAAAATGGTTACCATCAATCCGCCGACAATCAGGCCGACACCATTTACAGTATCAGCAACTGCAATGGCTTTGATCCCGCCGAAAATAGCGTAAATCGCACCGAGTCCCCCGACACCCCAGACCATGATCCAAAGCGCTGTCGTTTTTTCGACGTGAAAAACCTGCGAAACCTGAAAAAGGCTTTCCAGCGCAATAGCCCCGGTATATAGCACAATCGGTAATAATGAAATGACATACATCACCAGAAATAGAATTGATGTAATAAGTAAGGTATTTCTATCAAACCGGCGCTCAAGATATTCGGGGATCGTTGAAATACCCAGTTTCAGATACTTAGGCAGGAAGTAAACAGCAAATAAGACAATGGTTAATGCCGCAATCACTTCCCAAGCCATAACAATAAAACCAGTCCTGAATGCCAAACCATTCAGACCAACCAAATGTTCTGTAGACAGATTCATTAACAACATGGAACTGCCGATATATATGCCGGTCAGGGAGCGACCACCAAGAAAATAGCCCTCAGTTGAATTAATTAAGTGTTTGTTTCGTGTTTTATAATAAGCAATCCCTGCTACCAATAGCGTAAAACCGATAAAAGAAAGAAAAGTTGACATATGACCCTCCCCCCTGATTAACCGTTCTCAGGCATTAAAAACCATACGTTTTATAAGATCCGGTTATAACTTGATTTCTTTACCGGATTGCAGGGATTCGAGCGCCTTATCTGCAAGGTACAGTGCCTGTTCACCATCAATACCGCTGGTTTCAGGAGTGACTCTACCCGCCATAACATCAACAAAATGGCTCCATTCTGCGATATAGGCTTCACGGTAGCGTTGTAAGAAGAAATGCTCTGGTTTGGCTGCAATACAACCTTTTTCACCCCAGAACTCGACACTGTTTTCCCTGATATTTCCTGCGGTGAGCAAGCCTTTCTCACCATGCAGCTCAAGGCGCTGATCATAGCCATAGCCGGAACGGCGGCTGTTAGTTATGGTCGCCATTGCTCCCGATGGGAATTTCATAACAATAAATGCGGTGTCAATGTCTCCTGCTGCACCAATGGCCGGATCAACAAGATTGCTGCCCTGAGCATAGATAGCACACGGTTCTTCACCGATGATAAAACGTGCCATGTCAAAGTCATGGATGGTCATGTCCCGGAACATGCCACCAGATCCCCGGATATATTCAACGGGCGGTGGGGAGGGATCACGAGAGATAATCAGCAAGGATTCTGCTTTGCCGACCGTACCGGCATTAAACAAGTTTTTTAGCCGACGGAACTGAGGATCGTAACGACGATTAAACCCGATAACCAAAGGAACCTGACACGCTTTTACCGTAGCAAGACACTGACGAACTCGTTCAAGATCAAGATGAACCGGTTTTTCGCAGAAGATCATTTTACTGTGCCGAGCCGCCAGCTCTATCAAATCGGCGTGGGTATCTGTTGCTGATGCGATAAGCACACCATGAACATCAGGATCGGCCATCGCTTCTTCTGTGGTCTGAATTTTGGATTGATATTTATGTACCAATATTTCAGCACTTGCCGGATGTGGATCTATCACGGAATAAAGGCAAGTTTCTTTATGATTGGCAATGTTAGCAGCGTGAACCTGCCCAATTCGCCCAGCGCCAAATAATGCAATATTGAACATGAATGCTCCTTGGTATCTGCTTTTGGTGTGGATGAAAATATATCAAACAAAATATTTATTTCAATTTCGTTTTATTTGGAAAATTTATTTTTTAGAGCCGGCTCATATAACTTCCCGATAAGGCATACACTTCCCGTCAATTTCCTGCATAACGTCAAGTTTTCGTTCTGGGTCCTATAAGCAAGTTTAATAAAAGCCCCTTTATTACGGATACCTGTTCATGTTAACACCCTCCATCTAATGCTCGATAGAGTCGTCTGGTTAGGTGTTTTACTGTCGAAGTCAGTCTTATCTAATACTGGCGCACTTTATTTTTCACATATTCTCTGATTTTTTCCGCCGATTCGGTGATCGCTGGTTCCTCAGCAATCTGCGCGGTTCCTGTTCTCCACCATGATTCATAATCATGCGTCATGGTTTTTGGCAATACTTTAATATCTATCAAAGTCGCACGCGGCTGTTTTTGCGCATCCAGCAAAGCTGTAATCAATTGTTGCTCGTTATGCACCCGATAACTTTTGCAACCGTAACTTTCCGCATTTTTGGCGAAATCCACCTGCATCAAGGCTCCATCCAATTGACCATTTTTCGGATTGCGATAACGATTTTCCGTGGCAAAACTCCCCATGCCTTGACTCATCTGCAAGTTATTGATGCAGCCGAACCCGGCATTATCAAACAACAGAACAGTGATCTTGATGTTTTCCTGAATGGCAGTTTGTAATTCACTGTTCAGCATCAGATACGAACCATCACCGACCATCGCATAAACTGGCTGCTCCGGACAGGCAAGTTTTGCTCCCAACGATGCCGCAATTTCATACCCCATGCAGGAGTAGCCATATTCCAGATGATAAGTATCTGGTACTTTAGGTTGCCAAACCCGCTGTAAATCGCCCGGCAGGGAACCCGCAGCCCCGACAATGATGGCGTTTGGCTCCAGATACTGATCCATCAGGCCAAGAACGCGGGTCTGGGTCAGGTTGGTTTGCAGTGTTTCACTGTACTCACTTAACTTATGATCCAAATGCCCCGCAATTTCTGGCTCGAACCCGTCCTGATACTGAATAGAAAACAGCCGCTCTAATTCTTTCTGCCAAGCTGATTTGGCCTGTGCTATTTCCTGCTGCCACGCTGAACGCCATGCTGTTTCTGCTAATTCCTGCGCAATAGCATTCAACCCCTCGCGGGCATCCGCCAATACACCTACCGCATCCAGTTTGCACGCATCAAACTCCGCTACATTGATAGTGAGAAATTCCACGTCCGGATGCTGGAATAATGACTTTGAGGCCGTTGTAAAATCGGTAAAACGTGTCCCAACACCAATAATCAAATCAGCTTCTTTGGCAAGCAAGTTCGCAGCTAAACAGCCCGTCGTTCCCATTCCGCCACAATTCAGGGGATGCCCTGCCACAACCGCACTTTTTCCTGCCTGTGTTTCAGCAAATGGAATATTGAATGTTTCAGCGAAATGGCGAAAAACATCATGGGCTTCGGAATAACGCACACCTCCACCACAAATCAACAGCGGCTTTTTCTTACGCAGAATCAGTGCCAAGGCGTCCTGAATCCGCGCCTGAGAAGCGGGACGACGCTCAATCTGATGAATCCGCTTCTGGAAGAAGTAGTCCGGGTAATCCCATACCTCTCCCTGTACATCCTGGGGAAGACAAATCGTGACGGCGCCTGTATCTGCCGGATCGGTTAATACCCGCATGGCGTGGATCATTGCTGTCATCAATTGTTCTGGTCTGGAAATGCGATCCCAATAGCGGGATACCGGACGAAAGCAATCATTGGTACTAATGGTGCCATCACCATATTGTTCTACCTGTTGCAAAACAGGATCTGGCTGACGGCAAGCAAAAGTATCTCCCGGCAATAACAAGAGCGGGATACGGTTTGCTGTTGCGGTTGCCGCAGCCGTGACCATATTGGCAGCACCCGGCCCAACAGAAGAAGTTACGGCAAAAATCTGCCGACGCTTTTTCTGCTTGGCAAAACCCGTGGCAATATGTGCCATTCCCTGTTCATTACAACCTTGGTAAACGCGAAGATGTCCCGGTTCCTGCTCCAGTGCCTGACCTAACCCCACCACATTACCGTGCCCAAATATTGTGAAGACACCCCGGATAAAAGGATATTCTTCTCCATCAACACAGATATATTGTTGATTGAGAAATTTGACCAGAGCCTGAGCCATCGTCATCTTTTTCGTATTCATTGAAGTATGATGCATAGAAATAGCTACTCCATTGTTGGCATCACAAAGCTGCTATCGTGATGTTCTAAACGTACACTGGCAGGCCAACGGCTGGTAACCGTTTTCATGCGGGTATAGAAACGCACGCCGTCATTACCATGTACATTCAGCGGCCCGAAAATGGAACGTTTCCAGCCGCCGAAACTATGGAATGCCATTGGCACAGGAATAGGAATATTCACGCCAACCATGCCTGCCTGAACATCTTCACTAAATTGACGGGCAGTTTCACCATCACGGGTAAAGATAGCGGCTCCATTGCCATATTCATGGTAATTCACCAAGTTCAATGCCGTGTCATAATCCGGTACGCGAACAATGGCAAGCACTGGGCCAAAAATCTCTTCTTTATAAATTTTCATATCTGGCGTGACATAATCAAACAGAGTCGGCCCCACGAAATAACCATTTTCATAGCCAGCAACCTGATACCCACGCCCATCCACCAGCAATTTAGCGCCCTGCTCTACGCCGCTGCGAATGTAGTCACAAATTTTCGCTTTGTGCTGTTCAGTAATCACTGGTCCCATGTCATTTTCTTTTCCTTCGGTAATACCAGTACCGACAGACATATGGCCGATTTGATGCCGGAGTTTTTCTACCAATTTATCTGCTATCTCATCTCCAACTGCCAATACAACAGACAATGCCATGCAGCGTTCCCCTGCTGCACCGAACGCTGCGCCCATGATGGCATTTGCCGCCATATCTATATCAGCATCCGGCATCAGGACACTGTGGTTCTTCGCGCCGCCTAATGCCTGACAACGCTTACCATGCGCCGATGCAGTGGTATAAACATATTCTGCAATCGGTGTTGAACCAACAAAACTGACAGCCTGAATGCGGGGGTCAGTTAACAGCACGTCGACGGCTTCTTTATCTCCCTGAATAACATTAAATACCCCATCCGGTACACCGGCCTGCTGCAATAATTTCGCCAGTTCTATTGAAAGAGAAGGATCTTTTTCAGATGGTTTCAAGACAAAAGTATTTCCTGTCGCCAAGGCAACCGGGAACATCCACATTGGAACCATCGCAGGAAAGTTAAATGGCGTGATGCCAGCACAAACACCTAATGGCTGCATCAGGGAGTGGCTGTCAACGCCTGTTCCCACGTTAGCAGAGTGCTCTCCTTTTTGTAGATGGGGAATACCGCAGGCAAATTCGACCACTTCAAGGCCACGTGTCAATTCACCTACAGCATCAGAATAGATTTTGCCATGCTCTTCAGAAATTAGCCGTGCTAATCTGTCGCAGTTTTCTTCCAGCAGTGACTTGAACTTAAACATAATCCTCGCCCGTTTCAACGGGGAGGTTTTTGACCATTCTGTAAAGGCCAAGTGGGCAGATTCAATAGCATGCTGAGTCTCATGAGTTGTGCTTAAGGCAACCTGCCGAACCACCTGCCCTGTGGCCGGATTAAAGATAGATGAAATACGACTACTTTGGCTATCAGTGAGTTGCCCGCCAATAAAATTTTTAACCTGTTCCATTCTGAGCCTCTCTAAAAATACAATGACGATTGAATCAATAGAAGTTGAATCAAGATGCTACAGATATATGAAATATATATTTCACTTTCAATAAAAATTGAAATGCACTTTAATTAATGTGATCAACACGTTATTTTTATGCAATTATATTCATCATACAGTGGCAACTTGCGAATATCTTCGCCTGCATCAAGCATAATTGCCTGATGAACGAATTACCTGTTTCATTAAAATTTCTTTATGGAGGCATTATGTCTGCTGCATCTAACCTGAATGAACTTCAAGAGCAAGTACGCTCACGCTATGGTGAATTAAGTAAAAGATTACAACAGGTTGCAAGATATATACTGGATAATACGAACAGCGTTGCATTTGATACTGTTGCCGTTATCGCAAAAGAAGCTGACGTTCCGCCTTCCACTTTGATCCGCTTTGCCAATGCCTTTAATTTCAGTGGATTCAATGAAATGAAACAATTATTTCGCATGAATCTGGTGGAAGAAACCGCCAGCTATACCGATCGGGCACGCTTGTTCAAAGAATTAGACAGCGCTTATCAAATACCGGAAGAACCCCAACATATTTTGCAGGAATTTGCCCATTCCAATGCTCAGGCCATGCAACAACTCGCTGCCCGCACATCGGCAGAGGATTTAAATAAGGCGGTGAATTTGCTGGCAAGTGCGCACAATATTTACATTATTGGGCTGCGTCGCTCTTTCAGTGTTGCATCATACCTTGCTTATGCCCTCAGTCATCTCGAATGCCGCCCTATGTTGATCGATGGTTTAGGTGGTATGTTCCGCGAACAAATGAATATGGTCGGCCCCAAAGATGTTGTGGTATCCATCAGCTTTACGCCGTATGCAGAAGAAACCGTAATGGTAAGTGAAAGAGCGGCAAAGGCAGGGGCAAAACAAATTGTGATCACGGATAGCCAAATTAGCCCGCTGGCCAGTTTCAGCGATGTTTGCTTTGTCGTGAAGGAAGCACAGGTTGATGCGTTCCGTTCTCAATCGGCAACCTTGTGTTTAGTGCAATCATTGACAGTAGCACTGGCGTACCGGCAGGGTAATGCAAGTTGACGGTGCTGGCGATAAATATTATTGAAGGAATATCCGAATCTATACCCTTCGTCTTTCAAGTTGCCTCTTTGTTGGCTGCACTCACTCACCCCAGTCACATAGTTATCTATGCTCCTGGGGATTCGTTCCCTTGCCGCCGCGACGCAACTTGAAATCCATTGGGTATAAGTTAGTTAGAAATATTTGAATAGATAAAAATGGCGCAATTTTTAGAATTATCAAATTCCTGGATTGCGCCAAATTATGTCTTAAGAAATTTCTATAACCCCCAATTATCACATCTACACCTCCCTATTATTTATCTATTAACAACTTTAACATTCGATCTTTATTTAATCTTTATTTCACTATTAATATTTTACATTTTATCTATTAAATCATTTTTAACACGCATTAATTAAATGTCATTAAGCAATTCTTAAACAACTTCTTATTTTAAGAAAAATAAAATTGCATAAAAAGCAATTTGCATTATTGGCAATGTACTCATTATAAATTTTTCGGCACGATAAATATCGATATAAGCCTGATACAGCCACATACAATTTTTTCAGAGTGAAGTTTTTTTCAGAATGAAGTTTACTTTCATTTTGTGGCGGTAGCTTTATCTGAGCATATATTTTCTGCATCCTATTTAATCAATTACAACCATTTTTATTTAAAAAAGAGGCTACTATGTCTACAAGCACATCTCAGATTGCTGTTGAATACCCTATTCCTTCTTATCGTTTCGTTGTTTCCGTCGGAGATGAACATATTCCATTTAATAGTGTTTCAGGGCTGGATATTAATTATGAAACCATTGAATACCGTGATGGCGTGGGTAGTTGGTTTAAAATGCCGGGTCAGCGTCAGCCGATTAATATTACCCTGCGTAAAGGTGTTTTTCCGGGCAAAACTGAATTATTTGACTGGATTAATTCTATCCAACTTAATCAGGTTGAGAAAAAAGATATTTCCATTAGTTTAACCAATGACGCAGGCACTGAATTATTAATGACCTGGAATGTTGCTAATGCTTTCCCTACCTCATTGACGTCTCCTTCCTTTGATGCCACCAGCAATGATATTGCCGTTCAGGAAATTACCCTGACAGCCGATCGCGTCACCATGCAGGCTGTTTGAGGCATTAATAGTTAATCATTTCGTATAAAGGATTTTTTTATGACAACCGTTACCAGTTATCCTGGCGTTTATATTGAAGAATTAAATAGCCTGGCATTATCCGTATCAAATAGTGCCACCGCCGTTCCTGTTTTTGCAGTGAACAAAGAAAACAAACAGATTAATGAAGAGACTGCACACCGAATTAATTCCTGGATGGATTATCTTAATCTGGTAGGCAACTTTGACAATGAGGATAAATTGTCAGTTTCTCTGCGGGCTTATTTTACCAATGGCGGGGGTTATTGTTATCTCATCAAAACCCCAAATTTAGAAAAACTTATTCCAACCTTAGATGATGTCACTTTGCTGGTTGCGGCAGGTGAAGATATTAAAACAGCCGCGGCAACTTTATGTCAGCCGGGAAAAGGGTTATTTGCCATTTTTGATGGCCCTGAAGAAGCGTTGACCATCGCGAATGCAGAAACAGTCAAGAACAAATATGACGCCACCGCGTTCGCCGCAGTTTACTACCCGTGGCTGAAAACGGATTGGGCAAAAATCACCATTCCACCGAGTGCGGTTATGGCAGGCGTTTACGCCTCCGTCGATCTCTCCCGTGGCGTGTGGAAAGCTCCCGCCAATATCGCATTGAAAGGCGGACTGGAACCTGCATTTTTGATCACGGATGAAGTTCAGAGTGCATATAACTCCGGTCGTGCCATCAATATGATTCGGAATTTCAGCAATACCGGTGCCACCGTTTGGGGAGCAAGGACGCTGGAAGATAATGACAACTGGCGCTATGTCCCTGTGCGTCGCTTATTCAATACCGTCGAGCGGGATGTTAAGCGCGCTATGAGCTTTGCCATGTTTGAACCTAACAGCCAACCAACGTGGGAACGTGTCAGGGCGGCAATCAGCAATTACCTTCATAGCCTGTGGCAACAAGGGGGATTGGCTGGCAGCAAAGAAGAAGATGCCTATTTCGTGCAGATTGGCAAAGGAATTACGATGACGCCAGACCAAATTAATCAGGGACAAATGATAGTAAAAATCGGCCTGGCGGCCGTTCGACCGGCAGAATTTATCATCCTCCAGTTTACGCAAGATGTAGAACAGCGTTAATCACATTAATTGATGAGGAATTATCATGCCAGCTAATCTAAAAACGCCCGGCGTTTATATTGAAGAAGATGCTTCCCTTGCATTATCGGTCAGCAACAGTCCCACTGCCGTGCCTGTTTTTATTGGTAAGTTCACCCCAAAAACTGCGGAGCCAACCCAAACCTGTATTCGTATCAGCAATTGGCTTGAATTTACTTCCTCTTTTTCTTTGGCACCAGTGACAGAAATTGTCATCCGCTCTAGTCTTGAAGCCTCTTCTGATGGCGCAACAAAAAAAGAACAGGCCAAAAAAGAAAAAGTCGAAAATAAAGAGACCGCAACCCAAGAAACTCCCAAAGTTCAAACTCTCTCGGCAGCCGAAGAAGAACCCAAAAAATGGATTCACAATATTGAGAGAGTCAATCTATCTCAAGCCGTAGAAGCCTTGAAGCTCTATTTTCAAAATGGAGGCGGGGCTTGTTATATCTACCCATTAAACAATATTAATGGCGAGTCGGCTCTGGACCCCATTCCTAAGGTGATAGAACAAAAAGGGGATATCACTCTGTTGGTTTGTCCAGAAGAAGATCAGGGTTATAAAAACAGAGTCTACAGTGCAGTCAGCCCCCTATTGAATAGTGATAACAAAAAAGTGGGCTATTTCCTGATTGCAGATAGCCTTGATGGTAAATCGGTGTCTGGCATGGCAAATAGCACCAAGATCGCCGCCTATTATCCTCAGTTGGAAACAAACCTGAAATTCTCCACCTTGCCCGACGATCAGAACATTGTTATCAGTGGTTATGAGAACGCATCAGGCAAGGACAAGCTGAAAACTCTGGATAAACTTAGGGAAACAGATAAAGCGCTGGCACAAGAAATTGATATCAGATTGCAAGAAATACAACAAGATAATCTCACCCTTTCACCCAGTGCTGCCATCGCAGGAATTTATTGCCAAACTGATAGCCAGCGTGGCGTCTGGAAAGCTCCCGCCAACGTTGCACTCAGCGGAATCAAAGGTCTGACTGATAAAGTCGATGACGAACGGCAAGGCACCATGAATGAGAATGGCATCAATGTCATCCGTTCATTTACCGGCCGTGGCTTGATGGTTTGGGGGGCGCGTACTTATGCTCAGAACGGTGAGATCAACTGGCGTTACATTCCTGTCCGTCGCCTGTTCAATTCCGTTGAACGTGATATCCGTCAGGCACTGCGTGCCGTGTTATTTGAAACCAATAATCAACCGACATGGATGCGCGCCAAGGCTGCCGTTGACCAATATCTTTATGCCCTCTGGCAAAAAAATGCCCTGATGGGGAACAGCCCGGAAGAGGCTTATTTTGTCCATATCGGTCAGGATATCACCATGTCTGATGCAGATATCAAACAAGGCAAAATGATCATGAAAGTAGGTCTGGCCGCAGTGCGACCGGCTGAATTTATCGTCCTGCAATTTACGCAGGATGTCGCTCAGTAATCTCCGTGATTAAACACCGGGCACTGTATTAACAGTGCCTATCTCACCCAATTAAAGGAGATGATGATGGAAAGAATTCAACCGGGCGTGACCTTGACAGAAAGTATAATTACCACAGGCCAGCAAGAGATACCCAGCGCAGTGCCGGTATTTATTGGCTATACCGTCCGCAATCAACAACAAGCAAAAACCGCAGTTCGTATCGACAATCTGGCGGAATATACCCAGCGATTTGGCGACGATCATCTGATGGCATTGGCGGTAAGGCACTATTTCGATAATGGCGGACAACGGGCTTTTGTTTTGCCACTGTCAGGAAATATGCCCTCAGCAAACATGACCCAAGCGGAAGCCGAAGCACTGATGGCGGCATTAAGCTCTGACATGGTGCAAGAAGCCATTGGTGGGGAAACGCAGATCACCCTGATTTTGGCACCGGATATCGCCCGACTGAATGACAATGTGACTGATGAGCAACAAACTTTAGTCAATTTGTGGTCTCAGGGTTGGAGTACACTGCTGCAACTAAGCCAGATCCGCACGAATCTCTTTGTGCTGCTGGATGCGCCGGATGAGGTTGAACAGGCACGGCAATGTCTGGAAGGTCTCTCGTCAGAGTATCGCCAATGGGGAGCCGCTTATTGGCCTCGTCTGGAAACCACTTATCAGGCTACATCCAGTTCCAAAAATATTATGCTCTCCCCCACTGCCGCTATCGCAGCACTTATCCAACACACGGATAGCGAAGTTGGTGTATGGAAAGCGCCAGCCAATATTGCCCTGTCTCAGGTTATCCGGCCGGTTAAGTCGTATCTTCAAGGGAGTGTACTGTTTGACACCAATGGCACTTCGCTCAATGTGATCCGCACTTTCCCCGGCAAAGGCATACGCGTATGGGGATGCCGCACACTGGAAAACACAGATAACACGCAGTGGCGTTACCTACAAACACGACGTCTGGTTTCTTATGTCACCGTACATTTGGCGCAATTAGCCCGTATGTACATCTTTGAACCTAATAACGAACTGACGTGGATGAAATGCAAGGGACAAAGTTACAACTGGCTACGGCAACTGTGGTTACAGGGTGGCTTGTACGGCTCACGGGAAGATGAGGCATTTACTGTGCTGTTAGGCGTCAATGAAACGATGACCGAAGAGGATATTCGTGCCGGGAAAATGATAATGAAAGTCGCCTTAGCCGTATTGTCTCCCGCGGAATTTATCGAGATCAGTTTGGTATTTGATACCCAAACGGGCGCGCTTTTGTCTTAAAAAGGAAAGAGCACAATGAACGATTATTACACCCCCGTGGTATCCCACCGTTTTATGGCGAGCTTTATTTTTAATGGCATTCCTGATCCACTGGATATCCGTTTTCAACGTATTTCCGGCCTGAACCGGGAACTTCAGGTCACCCAGCACAGCCAAGGCGGTGAAAACGCCCGCAATAACTATCTGGCTGAAAAAATCCAACACGGCACATTAACGCTGGAGCGCGGTGTGATGACGGTTTCTCCTTTGACCTGGATGTTTGACCGTGTATTGCGTGGAGAAAATATCGCCTATGCGGATGTGGTGATTATGCTGTTAAACGAAAATTCGCTGCCCTTGTCCAGTTGGACGCTGAGCAATGCCTTACCGGTACGCTGGCAGACCAGCGATTTTGACGCGAACAGTAATGCCATTCTGGTGAATACCCTTGAATTGCGTTATCAGGATATGTGCTGGCTGGGAGTCAAAGTATGACCGTCGAAATCAGAGAATTAATTATTCAGGCAAAAGTGGTTTCATCATCACCAATACTCCCAACACAAGCAACTGAATCACATCAACAAAGCCATTCTTTGATTCAGGAAAGTCTGGATGAGGCAGCTTTAGTTGAAAAAATTAAACGCGAAGTGCTGGCTGCATTACGCGATGAGGAAGGATGGCGCCCATGAGTTTAATTGAACGTGGTTTAGCGAAGCTGACGATTAACGCTTATAAAGACAGGGAAGGAAAAATACGGGCTGGCACCATTCAGGCCATGTATAACCCTGATTCCCTGCAACTGGATTACCAAACGGATTACCAACAATCCCAGGCAATTAATAGCGAAAAGCAGAGCAGCATTTATGTACAGGCCAAGCCTGCCGGGTTATCCCTTGAGCTGATTTTTGACGCCACAATGCCGGGCAACAAAACCCCTGTTGAAGCTCAGTTAATGCAGCTCAAGCAGTTGTGCAGCGTGGATGCCACCAGTAACGAAACGCGGTTCCTGCAAATCAAATGGGGAAAAATGCGTTGGGAAAACCGCGGCTATTTTGCTGGCAGGGCGAAAGGTTTGTCTGTGAATTACACCTTGTTTGATCGTGATGCCACGCCATTGCGGGCGCGGGTCATCCTGACATTGGTGGCGGATGAAAGTCTGGTCTTACAGGAGACAGAGCAAAACCTGAAATCGCCGGCGAAAATTGCCTTACGGGTACAGGATGGTGTTTCGCTGGCCCTGATGGCGGCAAGCACCGCATCAACGCTGTCTGGTGGTGTTGATTACCTGACGCTGGCCTGGCAAAACGGTCTGGATAATCTTAACGGATTTGTACCGGGTGAGATATTGCAGGCCACCAGAGGAGATGCCTGATGAGCCATCAACTGAAAATCATTGCCGATGGCAAGGCACTGTCTTTGCTGGCCGCCGTTGATGTCGATACTTACTGCCGCGTTAACAGCATCCCTTCCGCAACGCTGAAACTCAGCCTGCCGGACAGCCCTCTTTCCTCTTTCAGCCAAACGGATGTACAGGCAGAACTGGCCCATTGTCAGGCAGGGAAAACCCTGCGTCTGGAATTGACTGACAGCGGCAGAAAATCAGTGCTGTTTAACGGCCTGATTACCCGTAACTCTTTGAAGATAAAAAACAAGCAATTATTGCTTACTTTGGTTGTCCGACATCGGTTGCAACTGATGGCAGATACTCAGCACTCACAACTGTTTAAGGCCAGTAATGAAAAAACCATTCTGAACACCTTATTGAATCAGGCGGGTATCAAGGCTCGTTTTGAGCGGATAGACGCACTGGATCAAAAACATGAACAGATGGTGCAATTTCGCTGTTCAGACTGGCGTTTTCTGTTGTGCCGACTATCGGCAACCGGCGTATGGCTGTTACCCACGACAGAAGGTGCTCAGCTTGTCCAGCCTAACACCCTGAAATCCAACCCAACCCATACCCTGAAAAGCCGGGGAGATGAGAAAAAAGATATCATCGTCAAGGATGCCAACTGGCAGTTTGATAACCATCTTAACCCTGCTTCGCTGGAAGTCAGCGGCTGGGATATCAGTAAACAGCAAGAATTATCAGGTGGTCGCCACGGCAGTGTTGCCATGGGCAAAGCCGCACTTTCTCCTGACAGGCTGGCGTCTTTAAATAAAACAAGCTGGGACATTCGCTACAGCAGCCCGTTAACCACCCAAGAGAGTGGCTATCTGGCACAGGGACTGTTGTTGAATCAGCGCATTTCTGGTGTTACAGGCGAATTCCTGCTTAAAGGTGATGGACGTTATCAGTTAGGGGACAACATTCAATTAACGGGATTTGGTTCACAGCTGGATGGAACAGCAAGCATTACTGCGGTTCGCCATCGTTTTAACCGGCGAATTGATTGGGAAACCACTTTAAGCATTGGCTTACCACAGGAATATCTGCCGATGCTACCCGATGCCACCGGACTCCATATTGCGACAGTCGCGAAGTATCAGCAGGACAAGGCAGCCCTGAACCGCATTCCGATTATTCTGCCGGTACTGAATCGTCCGAATGAATTCTTGTGGGCCAGATTAGGGAAACCTTACGCCAGCCACGAAAGTGGTTTCTGTTTTTACCCAGAACCCGGTGACGAAGTGATTGTCGGCTTTTTTGAAAATGATCCTCGTTATCCGGTGATTCTGGGGGCAATGCACAACCCGAAAAATAAAGCGCCTTTAGAACCCACCCAGGATAATCAGGAAAAAGTCTTGGTGGTGAAAAAAGGAGAAATCCAACAACAAATCATGATTAATCGCAAAGAGAAAACTATTCAAATGAGTGCAGGAGAAAACCAGATAATGCTCCAGCAGGATAAAGATATTTCGCTGTCAACGAAAAAAGAATTAACACTGAAAGCGCAGACCATGAATGCCGAAATGGAGAAATCACTCAATATTTCTGGCAAAAACAGTGTTGAGATCAAAGGCAGCAAAATTAATCTTACCCAATGAAAGGTGAACAATGGAAAACCAAATACTGACACAGCTTTATGGTCGTGGCTGGGCTTTTCCTCCCGTCTTTTCCCTTGAAAAGGGGGTGGAAATGGCTGAGGGGACAGAAGATGTGCGCCAAAGTTTGCATATTCTGTTCAGTACTGAGCCGGGGGAACGCCTGATGCGCGAAAATTACGGCTGTGGATTAAATGATTTTATGTTTGAAAATATCCGCAACGAACTGTTTGCTGAAATTGAATCCCATATCCATGACAGCGTATTACGTTATGAATCACGGGCAGATATTACCGATATCCAAGTTCGTCAGTCGCCAAATAGCAAAAATACCTTGCAAGTGCAGGTGATGTATCGCCTGCGGGGCAGCGATATCAATCAGCAAATTCAAGGAACACTGGCGCTGGGTGAAGGCCAGGGAATGGAGGTGGTATGAGTGAACCCATTGTAACTGACGGCGACACATTACAGTTTGAGCCCCAATTTGAGAGTCGAAAGGTGAACATTCCCGGATTGATTAAAATCAATGGAACAGGTCATGCACAGGTCAACGGCAAAAAAGTTTGCATTTTGGGAGACGAGAAACGGGTTACTGTTTCTGCAACTTATACCACAACAACTCATATGACACCGGGAACTGGCACCATTACTATCACGGCGTTAGATAGCAGCCAGCAAGCCCTTCAATGTACCAGTGATGCTGCTTTAATTATCAAAGGGAAAAAATTTACGGCCATATTTACGCCTCAATCACCAGCCATAAATGGTAATGTGAATCCACCTCAACCTGATCCTAATTACCCAAGCCCTTCATCAGGCAAAGGCAGTTTTATCACCCAACAAAACTTTGCCACTGTGAATTAAGGCATTGGCTGAATTAAATAGAAATTAAAGGGTGTGAATAAGTATTTATTCACAGAGGAATCGCTGTGCCACACAGGTGATATTATGGAATTAACTGAGTTAAATAAAAAATTGTCAGATTTGGTGCCGATGAGCGATTTTAAATTAGATAGCCGAACCAGTTTGCAATTACTCCAATATATTGAGGAGTACACTAAAATAATTCCCTTTAATCAAACCGATAAGCATTGGAATGATTTTTTCTTTAAGAAAGATAGTACGCCAGAGAAACTGGCCGAATTATATCAAGGGAAAATCGAAGCCAATGGGAATTTATTACCTCATCAAGCTTTTCTACTAGCGGTATTACGATTACTGGAAACACCAATATCCTTATTGAATACCTTACCGGCGGCGCATCGCAATCTCTATTATCGGGCGCTTTTGGGGCTATCTCCCCGTCCGGCTCGACCTGATCAAGTTGCCTTATCTGTAGAACTGAATACCACAGTCACAGAACAACTACTCACTAAAGGCACTTTATTTGAAGCAGGGCAAGATGAACACGGCAATGCCTTGCAATATGCGCTGGATACCAGTTTGCTGGCAAACCGTGGCTATATTAGTGAATTGCGCTGGCTCCGTAAAAAAGAACAACAGCAATGGATCACCGCGACTCCCTGGAATTCACAGGCACAATTATCATTGCCATCTGGTGGAATACGGTTATTCAGTGAAACTGATTTGGATAAATCGGTACTGGGCGGGATGTTGATCACTTCCAAACATCTGGCGATGGAAGAAGGAGCAAGAGAGATAACGATTACCTTTGATAAGGACATGGATAGCCAGAATTTGGTGGCACAAATCAGAAGTGGTAATCAATGGCTAACTTTACAAGTTGAGAAAAATACAGCTGAGAGAAATAAAAAAGAAGTCATAATGATGCTGGCAGATAAAGAGCCAGCAACCCGTGCACCAGAGGATCTGGATAACCTGATTTTCAGTGAGCCAGTACTCAGGCTACAGGGAAAAAACAGCCAACCACTGCCTACAGTCACCGCACTAAAGGTGCAAAAAACAACTATAGATAAAGCTTCATTCAAGACATTTCACTTAACCCCCTTTGGTTATAGCCCTGAAATTGAACCATTGGAAGAAAACCCCGCATTATACCTTGGTATCACTGACGTCAAGCCGGGACAAACCCTATCGCTGTATTGGAAATTAAAATCGCCACAGCAACCCGAAAACGTTTTCTGGTATTACCTGAATAATAAGAATCAATGGGTTGCATTAGATGCGTGGGTCAAAGATGAAACCAAATATCTGTATCAAGATGGCATCTGGCAAGTTGTATTGCCTGCGGATGCTTCTGCTTCTGCTGAAGAAATTACCCGGATGCCAACAGGGCGCTATTGGTTAAAGGCAGTCATGGTTATCCCCACACACAAAGGTTCATGGGGAAAAACTCCTTGGTTAGACGGCTTGATCTATAACGCCATGACAGCGACATTAACGAATGCCGATAGCATCAGCAACAGCCATTTCTTGACGCCATTACCGGCAGACACTATTCAACGTCCCGTTGAGCCTATCATGGAGGTGGCTTCGATCAGTCAGCCTTGGCCGTCGTGGAATGGGCGTGTACCGGAATCCTACAGCGCTTTTTTTGCACGGGGAGCTCAACATCTGTCCCACCGTAACCGCGCCTTAACCTGGGGCAATATGGCGACACTGTTAAAAGAGCGTTATGTCAGCATTTTTGATGTTAAGTACCCCGGCCATGATGAACTCACGCGAGTCCCCGCACTGGAGAAACAGCAACTGACCATCATTCCGGCTAACCAATACAACGACAGCGATGATCCTTTGCGTCCGGTGTTAAACCCTGCCCGCCTGCAAGGAATGGCCGAATGGTTACAGCAAAAAGGCTCTCCATGGGCTGAGATTGAGATCAGCAATCCTCAATACATTGATGTAAAAATCAATTACAACGTGATTTTTAAGCCGGATGTTAACGAAGATTTTGGTTATCGCCAGCTACGACAGCAACTCAGCGAGACATATATGCCCTGGAGCGTCGATGAGAAACGCCCCGTCACGCTGAATAACAGCATTAGTTATTACCAATTACTGGCAACTATCCAACAGCAGCCGCTGGTTGAGCGGGTCACTTGTCTGACGCTGCGTCGGTCGGAAGCGGCTAAAGACAGTGATATCACCGCATCAGTGGAAGCCAAAGATAATGAAGTGCTGATTTTGGTCTGGGAAGCAGATGACAAGCTGCAATGCCGAGGAAATAACTATGAGTAATCAAGATGCACTATTTCACAGTGTGAAAGACGATATTCACTTTGATACCTTGCTGGAACAGGCTCATCAGGTGGTTGAGCAACAGGCAGGAAAATTGTGGAGCGACACAGCGGAACACGATCCCGGTATCACCTTTCTGGAAGGACTCAGTTACGGTGTGTCAGATTTAGCTTACCGTCATACTCTTCCTCCGACAGACTTACTGACCCCTGCCCCTAATGAGCAGAAACAGCAAGATGGAATTTTTCCCGCTG
Source organism: Xenorhabdus khoisanae (assembly GCF_001037465.1). Classification (GTDB taxonomy): domain Bacteria; phylum Pseudomonadota; class Gammaproteobacteria; order Enterobacterales; family Enterobacteriaceae; genus Xenorhabdus; species Xenorhabdus khoisanae. The sequence continues at coordinate 68,780 of NZ_LFCV01000002.1, read as the reverse complement.
AATTTGGCCCCCACAATACACTGACTTGTGGGCCAATCACCACTGATGATTATCGGAAGGCATTACTTGATCTGCATAGCAGTGACTGGACAGGAGCAAAGCCAGAGTCAGAACAGGACAAAGGGGATTTTCTGTTCCGTAACGTGCAACTGGTACGTGAACCGGAAACACAACGCTATACCTATTGGTATGATGCCACCAAAAGGGAATATAGCTTTGTCGAGCGTAAAGATGCGAAAAAGTTTACCCTGCGGGGAAATTATTGGCTTTATCTGGAACCGACCCGTCGTACTCAGGAGAATTTGGATAATGCTACCCAACAATTAATCGATTTTTTGACTCAAAACCGCAATATTGGTGAATTGGTCAGTCAGAGAATCTGGACAAAACCGGTTGATTTTCCGCTATTACTGGATATTGAACTGGATGACGATGTGCAAAATGTCGCTGGTATTTTTGCTGCCGTCTATAGCACAGCAGAACAGTATCTGATGCCTGAGGCGCAGCGTTTCAGTACCGAAACACTACAAGATGCGGAAATGCGTAATGATGAAATCTTTGAAGGACCACGATTAGAACATGGCTGGATCCCTGAATTGCCGACAGCCCGTGATTATACCAAACGGCTCAAGCTCAATCTTAGCCGGCTGGTCAATAAGCTGCTTGAGATTAAGGGAATACAGAATGTAAATCGTCTTCGACTGAATGAAAATTTTGATAAGACCCTGATTGAGCCGATTAAAGGGGATAGCTGGTCATGGTCAATAAAAGAAGGCTACTACCCTCGTTTGTGGGGTAAAGATCCGATTCATCAATTGGCACAACATGATGGCCCACTGAGGGTGATCGCCAAAGGTGGGATCAGCGTTACGGTTGATGAAAACAGCATTCGAAAAAGTTTATCCTTATCCCATCCTCCTCTTATTCAGAATAAACCTGTGCTATTGGCTTATGGTCGGCATCGCGATGTGGGTCGCTATTACCCCGTCAGCGATACGTTGCCCGCTTGCTACAAATTACAGCAGCCTTTATCTGAAAGTGAACATGCGCAACGCCTGTTATCACTTCATCAATTTATGCTGCCATTTGAACAATTGTTGGCTTGCGGCTGCCAGCAAATTGCCATGCTGCCAAAATTGTTGGCTTTTAAGCGTGAGGGATATGAAGTTTGGGGTGATCAATGGCCATTTAAGCCGGGTTCTGTCAATGATGATGCCCACCAAAATTACGCTTACGAATTAAAGAAAGTACTAAAAGAGATTGCACACGATAACGATCACGAATTGGATATTGTCAATTATCTGCTCGGATACTTTGGCACTCAGCGAGCACCACGTACCTTTACCACCAACATCAGTGATTTTCGTGCCGTGCAACAAGGCTATCTGGCTCAACAACCGACATTAACTTATCACCGAGCCAATATTCGGATCGATCAAGTTTCGTCGCTACAAAAGCGCATTGCTGCCCGTATGGGGTTAGGGGGTGAATTATTTAAACCAAAGCCTGACTTGAGCAAACTGCCTTTTTATCTGGTAGAACATCGGGCATTGCTGCCAGTCAAACCCAACAGCCAGTTTGATGAAGAGCAGAAGCCAGATTCGGTGACAGAAGAAAGGAACTATCAAAATGATCAATATTACTTGGTGATTAAGCAAGCCGGTATTGATGGAAAACTGATACAGGGACAGGTAATTGATTTAGTTCTCTATGAAGGAGAACAGAACGAAAACCGATTTACCGTGCGTGGTCAAATGATCACTAAAACCACAGGAGATCAGTTTTGGCTGGACGTGAGCAACAGTACTCAACTGGAATACAATCTGGAACGGGTAATGACCGCCGCCAAAGGGAAAAAACTCGTCTGGCAAAATAGCCCGGTATGGATGGAAGATATGAACTACCGGCTGGCCTATGATAGTGATCAATCCTCATTGCCTGAAAACCAGCGGCGCCTGACCCGCACAGCACAAACCCCCTTCCCGGCCCTGATTGCCGCAGGTAATGAAATTACCCTGACAAAACAGTTGGGGGGAGTGGGTTTGGAGCAAGAATCTTCTAATGAATCAGAAAAATTATATGCAAAAGTTGTCAGCTTTGATCGCATCAAGGGAACTTTGATTATTGAGCGTCAGAAACATTCTACACTGGCATTCCCTGCCGCAGAAGAAGCCTGGCGGCACAGTTGGCATTTTTCGGGTAAGGAATATGAAAATACGGACCGTTTCTCATTTGTGATTAGCGTGGTGGTAAATAGTGATTTAATTAAATCACGTGAGCTCAAAGTTGATCCATATCAATTGGAAGAGTGGGTTAAGGAAACTATTCTCACCGAATTCCCTGCCCATATTTCCATGATTATTCACTGGATGGATCGGGAGCCATTTTTAAACTTCGGCAATACGTATCAACGTTGGCAAAATAATGGCGCACCATTAGGGGATGCCGCTTATTCGATTCTGGAAAGTTTGACGCTGGGTAAATTACCTTCCGCTTTCAAAGGAATTGGGTCAATGCGTATTGCCACACCACATCAGAGAGAGGAAGTTGTTGGTAAGAATGGTGAACAATGGAATACCAATAGAATAAAACAAAACGAATTATTCTATATTCCGAAAGAGAAAGAATAAAAAACAATTAGCGACTAACCAACATTTTAAATTAAAAATATTTTATGGAGTTAACAATGAAAGAAATTCGTTATTCTGCAAAAATACAAGAACAACAAACATTATCTGACGCAAAAGGTGTTGGACCTGATATTGATAAATTAAAAGATAAGTTTAAAGAAGGCAGTATTCCCTTACAAACCGATTTCAATCAATTAATTGATATTGCCGATATTGGGCGTAAAGCGACTGGACAGGCTCCCAATCAAAATGGCCCGGCAAAAGGAATGCGTTTGGGCGAAGATGGGCTTTTACAGTTAAAGTTAGATGAGAAATACGCTCATGCAAATTACAGTCCATTAAGATTGCATGATGATGCATTGGTTGTAGGAGTAGGCAATGGTTTGATAAATTTTAAAAAATCAAATGAAATAGGTGTTAATGATGGAAATGGTATTAGGATAGATGATAATAAGGTTGCAGTAGAACTGGCTGATAATAAAGGTTTGGTTGTTGATAGCAATGGTATCGCCATAAAACCAGGCAATGGGGTGAAGTTTAGTTCAGATGGTGCATTAACAGTAAATTCGGCTGATTCAACTATTAAAGTTGATGGCTCAGGAATAAAAGTTGCTACAGGTTGGGGAGTTAAAGTTGGTGGTGAAGGTTTGGATGTAAATGTCCGCACGGATGGTGGTATTGGTAATGATTCGTCAGGTATTTATGTTAAAACAGGTAATGGTATTAAGTTAGATAATGATCAAGTTGCAGTAGAACTAGCTGATAATAAAGGTTTAGTTGTTGATAGTAATGGTATCGCCATAAAACCCGGCGATGGAATGCAATTTAGTTCAGATGGTGCATTACAGTTAAAATTAAATAAGAATTATGCCGATAGATTTTATAGCCCTTTAATATTGCGTAATGATGTATTGGCTGTAGGTATAAGCCATGGTTTGACAACTTATCAAGGATCATATGCAATAGGTGTTAATCCAGGAAATGGTCTTAGGATAAATGACGATAGTGTTGCAGTGAAACTAGCTGATAATAAAGGCTTGGTTGTTGATAGCAATGGTATCTCCATAAAACCAGGCAATGGAATTAAGGTAGATGCTGATGGTGTGGCTATCGATCCTAATACTGTATTGCCACGTGGTATGATTATGATGTTTTCTGGTAATAGCGTACCAGAAGGTTGGGCTATTTGTGATGGCTATAATAATACACCAGATTTTCTAAATAGATCTATTGAGGGAAATACTAGGAATATTAAAAGTAAAAATGGTATAGATATGACTATACAATATACTGCAATATATATCATGAAATTATAATTAACATTAAACATGGCAATGAGCGTTTTAAAATACGCTCATTGACCAATTTTTGGCAAGGTGGAATTTGCGGGTTTTATGATGACCAACACTGATAAATATGGTGTTAATCTTATTAATAGAATAACTATCTCCATTGATATGTTATATTTTAACGATGATAACATAATGGAGAACTGCTCATCTATATTTAATAGAAAACTAAAAAATATCATCAATAAAAATATCAAAAACCTGACATTGAATGTAAATGGGAAGTTATCTCTTGAAAGGGTAACTCTGGATCTGGGAAATATTGAAATTGATTTATTTGAAAGGGAAATAACAAGAAGATTGGAAATAGAATTAAAAAAGAACTTAAGAAATCATTATGGTTACTCTCAATGTATTTTAAATAAAGAGAAAATATATCCACACCAATCAGAAAAAGAAAATAGATTTTTATTAATAAAAGAAATAGATCATTACTTACATAAGGGAAACTGGTTATCTGATCACAGAAAGCATCATATTACAAATACTGTGCATATTAATAATGAATTATGGCAACAGATTAACCACCAGCCACAACAATGGCTACCTATGTTAGCCAAACACTGCTTACAGCCTGCGGGGCTAAGTCGCTTAATTCAACTCTGCCAGCCAGACGTTCTTGCTATGCTTTGCCAGTTATTTACTGAAACAACAACATCCGAATTTGTTAATTCGCAAGCGCAGGTAATTACAGATAAAAAAGTGAAACCAGAAAAATTGAGTTTGGCTGCGGAATATTATCTGCAACATCAGGTGAAATATCCCCATGCCACACAACAAGCACTTGCACAACAAACTCAAAATAAGCAAACACCGACAATAAATATTATTCAGAATAATAACAGTCTATTAAAACAGACTTACAATGAAACTGATATGCAGATGGATACAGTACTGCCATTTGCAACATACCATCAGCCAACAGCTACGCAACAGCATTATGGTCTTATAAAAGAGGCGGTAAAACAAAGTCTTCCAACTTTACAAAACAGAGAGCAACATAAGGAATTACCGAGATCAACTTCACCAGCGAAAATATCATCCATACAACCCAGTAATGGAATTCAGACTCCATCATCACAATCCGTTTTAACCATCAGCAATGCCGGTTGCATGATTTTATGGCCGTTATTGCCCATATTTTTCCGTACCTTTGATTTACTGGAAAAGAATCAATTTATCAGCCTTGAAGCACAAAGAGAGGCGGTCTGTTTACTTGATTGGCTGATTTGGGAAGAAGAGGAAATACCTGCATGGCGATTGACTCTCAATAAAATACTTTGTGGATTACCCATACATGACAACGCGCGATGGCGTACCCCAAAGCCAGAACAACAAATTGCCATCAACCAATGGCTGGAAAAAATCATCGAACAACTTCCAGCCTGGAAAAAAATGGGAATAAACGATGTGCGACACTTATTTCTGCAACGTTCCGGGGAATTAAGTGAGTTAAATGGAATAAAAAACATCCATATTAAACCCGAAGTTTATGATGCACTGATAAGCGAATGGGCGTGGCCAATGAATATCGCGAGCTTTAGCTGGTTGCAACACCCTATCACCATAACGTGGTCATAACCATCAAACACAGTAAATTAGTCTGAGTAAAAATTTATGAATACAGCGCCTGTTTTCCCTGATTTATTTCAGCAACATAATGATCCTCATTTAATGTTCTTATATAGCCAACTGGAACGCATCGATCTCGTTCTGCAATACCATTTCCATTGCATATCAGGCCAGAAAGGTGACCTCCTTGATGAGTTCTTGTTAAGCGAAGAAGATGTGATAAACAGACTGGATAACCCTCTGGGAAAACCTCATTGGCTCACCGATGATTGCCTGACAATACCGCACACCGTCACGCCCGTGGCATCCCGATTAACTGACCTGATTACACATTTTGAACTGACTGATTTTGAAAGGGATGTTTTGTTGTTAGGTTTACTGCCCCATTTCGATAACCGCTACTATCACCTGTTTGCTCTGGTTCAGGGAGAACAACAATCTCGGCTGCCCGCTTTTGCGTTGGCTTTGGAACTGTTTTGCCACTCAATGCTGGAAAAACAGGCACAGCAGGCCAGTTTTTTACACCAGGCTCCCTTGGTTGGCTGCCAACTGTTATCTATTGATAGTCGTCAGAAAACGTTATCCTGGCTCCAGACACCCTTTATCACAGACAGCAGCGTATATCATTTTTTACTTGGGCATCACTATATTGCACCTGCTCTGGAACATTGTGTTGAGTGGATAACGCCCACAGAAATCGGCAATTATCCAGCAGGATTAAAACAAGCGTTGGGTAATGTACTGTTATCTGATCATGATGATATCCGGCCCGTTATCTTACTGCGGGGCATGGCCGATAGTGCCAGATCCCATGTCGTTGCTAATATGATGGCATCAGAACAACGGCAAACGCTGCTTGTGGATATCGCCAGCTTAGCTGATAACGATGACAACTCCCTGTTTTGCCATATAAAAGCCATTTTGCGAGAAATTCGTATGCGTGGTGCCTGTTTATTGTTACGAAACTTTTGCTTATTTGCAGAACAGAATAAACACTTGCTGGATCCCCTGTCAGCCTTATTAAACCAATCTGAATTAAGGGTTATCTGTCTGGTTGAACCACACTCACCGTTAGTATGGCTGAAAAAGATATCGACATTACTGATCGAAATGCCCGCTTTCACTTCGGTGGAAAAAGCAAGATTATTGACGGCCCATTTACCCAATCACTGTGCAAATGATATAGATGCAATAACCTTAAGCCAACGTTACGCATTTAATCCTGAAACCCTGCCATTAATTTTACAAGAGGCGAAACTTTACCAGCAACAGCGAGATCCTTCAGGTATTTTGCAGCAATGTGATATCCATAAGGCACTCAATTTACGCGCCCAGCAAAATTTTGGTCAATTGGCACAACGCATTACCCCTAAACGTTCATTAAAAGATTTATTGGTATCTGATGATATTGCTCAACAGATACAAGAAATACTCGCAGCCATTAAGTATCGGGAACACGTCCTGGCGGGAGGTTTTAAAGATAAGATTGGTTATGGTACGGGTATCAGCGCCCTGTTTTATGGTGATTCTGGCACCGGAAAAACTATGGCAGCAGAAGTGATTGCCAATTACATTGGCGTTGACTTAATCAAAGTGGATTTATCTACCGTCGTGAATAAATACATCGGCGAAACAGAGAAAAACTTATCCCGTATCTTCGATTTGGCAGAACAGGATGCCGGTGTTTTATTCTTTGATGAAGCGGATGCGTTATTTGGTAAACGCAGTGAAACCAAAGATGCGCAAGACCGACATGCCAATATTGAAGTCTCTTATCTACTGCAACGGCTGGAGAACTATCCGGGGTTGGTTATTTTATCCACCAATAATCGTAGCCATTTGGACAACGCCTTTAATCGCCGTTTTACCTTTATTACCCGCTTTACTTACCCGGATGAAACCATCCGCAAGAAAATGTGGCAGGCAATCTGGCCTGAAAATATAAAAGTCGCCCAGGATGTGGATTTCGATAAATTAGCTCAACGAACAAGCGTAACAGGGGCGAATATTCGTAATATTGCTTTATTGTCTTCACTGTTTGCCGCAGAGAATAACCATAATGAAGTCAGTAATAAAAATATTGAAACAGCATTATCACGAGAATTAGCCAAAGTAGGCCGTTTAATTTTTTAAAATTTATAGCAATGCAAATATCTAACAATTAAATGTACTGATAGGTTAATTGTTATTACCATTATAAATTAAGAGGATTTTTTATGTTAAAAACGCAAACCATTATTGATGTCAATAACGCAATGAAAACTATGCTGGAGAAATATCTGGATAATAAAATTGCAATTCGTTTTGACTTACCTGAATTAGATACCGTGCAATCTGATGCGATGGTGAGTGTCTTTCTGTATGATATCCACGAAGATCTACAGCTTCGTTCGACAGAATCCAGAGTGTTTAATGCCACTTCAGGGAGATTATTGCCGGGTTGGGTCAATATTAAATGTAATTACCTGATTACCTATTGGGAATCGGCTCAACCAGCAACCGATTCCAACAGCTCAGAATGTCTACCGGATAATCAGGCAATAAAAGTCATGTCACAAGTCTTGAATGCTCTGATTAATAATCGCCAATTGGCAGGTATTCCCGGTGCTTATACTCAGGTTGTCCCCCCGAAAGAAAGTTTAAACAGTTTAGGGAATTTTTGGCAATCACTGGGGAATCGCCCCCGACTTTCTTTAAATTACTCAGTGACAATACCGATTAGCCTCACCGATAAGCAGGATAAGGCGACGCCGGTAAGCACCATTTCTTCTACAGTGGAACAAATTGCATCACTCAGTCAGGAAAAGATTAGCCATACTTTGCGAGAATTATTGATTACGGAACTACAGATACAACCTGTTACAGAATCAGAAAGTGAAGAGAATATCAGGCTGGCACTGAGCAAAGTTGAACTATTAACAATGAAAAAGGCTATAACTCCAGACAATTCAGCAGAAATTTCCATATCCTTGTCTGTATCAGGTATTACCCATCAGAAATATCTACAGGATATCAATAAAATTTTTGATCGCTGGTTAAATGACAACAAAATTGTTACTACAGTCGATAATTATGGAATCAGGATTAAGGATATAGAAAAAAACCATCTTTTCGGCATTTAATTTATTGCTTTTCCATAGCTCATTAAATAACAGTTTATTTAAATCGGAGTATTATTGTGTATAGTTTAAAACAGAAAGAAGAGAAGAAAAATCATTCCCCTCGTCCTACCCAAAATACTGTCAATGGTGATCATGCAATAACACCAAGAATAGCGGAATTGAGAAAAAACTTTCAGCAGCTTAATTCGCAAACCGTGCGCCCACGTGTTGCTCCTCGTCCATTACATTCACTTTCGAAGACAGGACCATTTCAACAGGCTACAAAAGCACCTATTGCCTCAGAGATAATCACTCCTGTCAGCGCAGCTACCAAAACATTTACCAGTAATACACAAAACCCAAAAGTGACACCAACATCAACCTCTGCGCCAACAAATGGTGTAAAAAAATCATTTACATTATATCGAGCAGATAACCGAAGTTTTGAAGAGTTACAAAAAAGTAGCCCAGAGGGATTTAAGGCTTGGGTACATCTTGATAGTGAAAAAGCGAGAAAATTTGCCAGCGTATTCTTGGGTAATGACAATGTAGAAAGTTTACCCAAACATATTATTGATGAAATTAATAAATGGAAAAAAGGAGGAACACCTAAGTTGAGTGATCTTTCCACATTTATAAAATATACCAAAGATCGCTCAACTGTTTGGGTTTCTACCGCAGTCAATACTGAAGCAGGTGGACAAAGCTCAGGAGCTCCACTTTATGAAATATCAATGGAGCTCTATGAATTTGGGGTAGATAAAGGGAAATTGGTTCCATTACCCAATGGAAGAACGGGAAATATGAAACCTTCCATTCATTTGGATACACAAAATCTCGCAGACGCAACAATAATCGCCCTGAATCATGGGCCAGTTAATGATGCTGAAATGTCATTTTTAACGACTATTCCGATGAGCAACTTAAAACCCTATAGAAGGTGATTAGTCACTCAAGAGTAATTTGCCTGCTTTTAACATAATGATATCGCTTATCAGCCAAACCTAGCTCTAATAACATTTAAATTAATCTTATGAATAACAAGGTTTATTTATCATATTCCATGAACATTTTATTGTTATTTAATAAGGTTTATTTATTTAAAAATCATATTAATTAATGTAATAATTCTTATATTCAATTGTTGACAAATATTAATGTCTATATATGATTATTGCACAATTAATAATTTCCACTGTGATGAATTACCACATCAAATCATGTAATTAAAATAAAAATGTAACAAATTTATTAATAATTTCATAACACCAGGAATAAGTCCTATTGAATTTAAAAAGGAGTATAGGTGTTTATTTCAAAAGACTTAGCAAATTTTATTGTCGTAGCCAAAAATAAATCAATAAATAAGGCAACAAAGGAGCTTTTTATTACACAGTCTCCAATTAGCCGAAGCTTAAAAAAATTGGAGTTCTCATTAGGTGTAAAACTCTTTGTCAGAAAAAACCAAGGATTAGTTCTAACGGAAGAAGGGGAGTGTCTATACAATAAAGTGTTATCAATTTATGAACAACTTAAAAATATCGAAAATGATTACAAGAATCATAAATCACCCTATTGTGAAATTTATAAAAAACAACATAATGACTTAACATAATAAAATAACAAGATAGATAAAAATATATTTCAGATAACTATTGAATCATATTCAATAGATTTCATTATATACATAAATTAAAAAGTAAATTTAACATGCCTAAATATCTTAGAGAAGCAGCAGAAGAAAAGACTTCTGTACAAAAACATTCTACCGATAGCAATCTTCTCAACTCAGGGAACTAATATCGCGGATACCTAACAATACAATAATGCACTTGAAGAAAGTGCATTCAAGTTGAATTAAAATAAAACGTTGAAGGAAAAGTATCACGAACCACCAGCTGGACAGGCAGAAATCCTTTTCCCCAGCAGAGCCACCTTCAAGGTTCATGCGATCAAGCGAGATGGCAAAAATACCTATGTCTTGCTAAGTGATATTTCCTCTGATGCCAACATAGATACAGATATAAAAGATATATTTTCAGGAAAAAAGATATGATATACGGTTATGATAACAAGATGGTTTATAGAAAAAGGCAAGAATCGAATACGGCATTGGAAGCTTTGCATCTTGATATACCCGATACAGCGGAAGTCTCTGCTGCCTATCAGCGCGATTTGTCTTCTGTCATGACGAGATTCCAGAATAAAACAGACTCAATTCTTGAGGAATCCAAACAACCCTCTCCGCTCAAGCAAAAACCATCAGAGAAAAAAAAATATGCTAAAAAGGCATTAAAAAACTTTGCTGCCCATGCCGGCTACTCACATATCAACAGCTATCAAGATGAGTTTGTTAACTTTAAAGATAACAATTATAACTTAGCCCCCGGAAAATTGTTTTGGGGTGTGGAATTAATTCCCCAAAAAACTATCGAAATAAACAGACCGATAGGACCATGGAGAAATAAACTTTCCTATGATATCGAAGATATATTTAGAAATAATATGGCAAATGAATATCGGGTAACCAATACTTTCGAATTTATCAAAGGATTACAGGATATGTATAAAAAAAATGGGCAAACGCTACACCCAATGACCCAACAATTGGTTGAAGAGCATATTAAACATAACGGGAACATCTTACCAACAATGGCAGGGATTGCCGGTTTGCATGCCGAAGTACAGGCATTAAACCAGTTATTTATTAAAGCAGATGAGGATGCAGGCCAGTCCCCTGAGCCCTTTAGTATGCGTTATATTAAGGCAATGCTTCAATCATCAATTTTCACCAAACGATTGACCACAGCGAACGCCGGGCAAGACTTCCCGGCTTGCCATAACTGCTCGGGTATCATTCAATCACCAGCTAATGTGATTACGGGAACGGTCAGCAGTGCAGGCAGCAATTTTTCTAAGCAGGTCGCAAAACGCGATCGTTCCCAGTCACTAAGTCAATAAATGACTCCCTCTGTGAACCTGAACAAGGTCTCATAGCAAAATAGTAATACACAAACTATTTTTCGGCCTAATAATAGAATTAATTTCAATCATTATTGCTAATTTGTTTTTACTGCCATTTATTAAAATAACAATCACTTAAACCACGTATTGCCCATATAAATCGCCATATTCTCATTAAACATGTAAAAAAATTGAAGCCCCATTAAAAATATTAAGGAATAGTTATGCCCGTATATGAAAATAAAGAAAAAAGAAAGTATTCAAAAAATCCTTTACATAATACTTCGACTATTAATCAATTTACTGTTCAAGATCTGGATTCTGCCTCACAGCAGGAAACAGCAACACCGCTCCTCACCAATGAATTTAAACAAGGCCACTATGTCAATCACAGTAAGTTACCTGCTGGTACCAAATTATCTGAGATAGCCATGCTGGGTAGCCATGATGCGGGAACTTATGCTTATAGTAGGAGAAAATCCGGATTTGCCAGTAGCTTAGGGTCACTGCTTCCTGCGGCATTTAAAACCCAAAATCGAACGTTGAGGCAACAAGCAGAAGCAGGAGCCAGATATTTCGATATTCGGGTTGCGCAAAATAAAGATGGCTCATTTAGCTTCTTCCATGGCCCCAGCGTTGCAGGCAGTGATGCCGTTTCGGATGTGAAATCGCTCTTGGAATATGCGGCAGGAGATACCAATCACTTTTACTTACTCAAACTCGTATTTAAAGGGGAAAAAGGGCAATCTTCCGCAGCCGCGTCTTCAAATACATTTTTACAAAGTATTCTCGAAGGCCACCAGCAGCGTCTTATTACACTTGATGATACGTCGAGTTTAGGTGAGGCGATGGTCGATTTACTGGATAAAGGAAAAAACATAGGGATCATGGTTGATAGAAAGAAATATGATGGAACAGAACCACATTGGGGTTATAAAGAAAGTGTTAACACAAAGTGGGCTAACAGAGCGAACGCAGAAGAAACAGCGAATTTCCTTCTTAAATTCCATGAGAATCCAGTACCTGACAAACTCAATATTATGCAGACCAATATCCCTGTTGCTTCCGTAGGGCGTGGGCAATTTACTTCAGGAGTAAAAAGATATTTGTTTGGAAACAGAGACCCATTGATCAAAGCTGTTGCCCAGCTTCCTGCCGGAATAATCAGCGCAGATTACGTAGGCGATTCCGGTAGTGCAACTTCAAAATTTATGGAGACAATTAATCAATATAACAGGAGCTTAATGGAACGTGATGAAGAGACCAGACTGTAAAAAGCCTGTGGAATAAAGAGATTTCTGACAATCAACAGTATAAATTCACCCTGCGTTGCAGGGTGAGCTTCATTAAAACAGCTTTTACACTATTCAAAATCCTTAAAAGTCGGTCCCTGAAAGTAAACGGCTTTAATATGGCAACTGCGGGGTTGGGTGATCACAAACCGTAGCGTTTCCCACACAGAACGGCCATTCAGCATTTTCTCTCCCATGGTTTTATGGTCATCCAATACTTCATCAAAACCATTAAGTTCAAAATCAGGGGGATAAAGCCCGGTTACGCGAATGTTTTCTTTGCTCAGGTGATGAGCTAAATTCTGGCTAAAGCCGCCCATGGCATGTTTAGCGGCAAAAAATGCCGGATGAGCAACGGATTCAGTAAATTGAGGAATGCCACAAACCGATACCATAGCAACGATATCTGCGCCTTGTGACTGACGCAGGCTCGGCAGTAATGCTTTGGTCAGCAGGATAGAACCGGTTATACCGGAATTCACAGTGCTAACGATATCAGCGTCACTGTCCCCCTCCCCCAAATGCCCTTCCAGCCATTGGGCGGCACTTAATATCAGGATGTCAATGGGTTGTTCGTCTTGCAGTAATTGACTGGCAAAGTCGCGAACAGAATCAGCATCACTCATATCACACTGATAACCCCGGGCCGTACCACCTTCACGACGAATAATCTCACAGGTTGCTTCCGCACCAGTTAATTGGCGGGCACAGAGATCAACATACGCCCCTTCACGCGCTAACCAAACAGAAACTGCTTGCCCAAAATCGCGGCCTCCGCCTGTTACGACAACTCGCTTACCTTTTAACTTGCTTGTTCCGCTGGCTTCATTAAACATTATGTGGCTATCCTTATATCGGTTATAAAGCGGGGGTGAGAAACCGTCACTCTATCGGTCAGATTTATCGATAATTCACTGTTTAGAAAGCCAATCTTACTTGATAATTTTCACCATAGTTCTACTGTTTTGTGCTATTTTTTGTACTATCTGAAAAAACTTTAATCATGTTTCAAATACGAGCGTTTTCCTGAACATATTCGTCATGTTCTATTTCACAACTGACTCAGAGAGCACACTGAAGATCGAAAACATTTACATCTGCTAAACTTTAGCAGCAGATAACGTAAATTGTGTACTGGATTACTGTGATTCTTAACACCATAAAACCACAACCATCACCTGTGAAGGGGGTTATATGAAAGCACTTGTTTATCACGGAGCCGGAAAAAAACGCTGGGAAGAAAAAGCACCACCCCAACTCGTTGAACCAACAGATGCTATCGTCCGCATCGTCAAAACTACCATCTGTGGCACAGATCTGCATATCCTCAAGGGAGACGTTCCCACTGTCGGGCAAGGCCGGACATTGGGCCATGAAGGTATTGGGATCGTTGAATCAATTGGGGAGTCGGTCCGCAATATCAAAGTCGGTGACAAGGTGATTATTTCCTGTATCACCGTCTGTGGTAGTTGTTCCTATTGTAAACGCCAGCTTTATGCACACTGTAAAGATGGTGGCTGGATCCTGGGGCATAAAATTGATGGGACACAGGCAGAGAAAGTACGGATTCCCCATGCTGATAATAGCCTGCATCGTCTGCCGGGAGGTGTCGATGAAGAAGCGGCATTAATGCTCAGTGACATCCTGCCAACGGGCCTTGAAATTGGTGTTATCAATGGCAGGGTCCAACCGGGACAGACTATCGCCTTAATTGGCGCGGGGCCAGTCGGGTTATCAGCATTACTGGCATCACAATTTTACTCCCCGGCACATATCATCATGATCGATACTGATGATAACCGCCTTAGTGTCGCCCGGCAGTTTGGTGCTAACACGGTTATCAACCCGACAAAACAAAACGTAGTAGAAATCATCAACAAACTGACTGACGGTATTGGTGTAGACGTCGCCATTGAGTGTGTGGGGATCCCCGCAACGTTCAAAATATGTCAGGACATCATCGCCGCAGGTGGATTCATTGCCAATGTTGGTGTCCACGGCAAATCCGTTGACCTGCATCTGGAAAGTCTCTGGATCAAAAACATTACCATTACCACTGGACTGGTAAATACAAGCAGTACTCCCATGCTGCTGAAAAGCGTCCAATCCGGCAAAATTGCACCTGAAAAGCTGGTCACTCATCATTATCCATTGAGTGAGATAGAAGCTGCTTATGAAGTATTTGGTAATGCAGCCCAAGAGAAGGCATTGAAAATTGTCTTGTCAGCATAACGGGGGAAGAAACACCGGCGTTCTTAAAGTATTTCCCCTAATATAAAACAGAAAAGCCGCCGCAATATACTGCACCCATGTCCCTATGCAATTCATTACGGCGGCCTTTATACTATATTTAATATTACATTTGATTTGATATTACACTTAATGTATTAATCAATTAACTTATTAATACATTAATAAACTATCAATCTATAGTTCGCGTTCTTCATCCAAATCTTCTTGAGAGAGATTCCCGATAGCAATAAATTCATCCAATAAGCCTAAAAGCTGGGCCAATTTTTCTGGAGAAAAAGCGTTTTCAATCGCCTTATAACCATCAGCAACCTGCCCTTTTGCCTGCTCATAGAGTTCCTGCCCAGCCGGAGTCAAAGAAACATACAGCTTACGCTGATCATTCATAGGCTTCAGGCGGAAGATAAGCCCGTCACGCTCCATACGTGTCAAAATGCCTGTCAGGCTTGGACGCAGGATACAAGTGAGACAAGCTAAATCATGAAAATCAATAGAACGGCTACTTGCAAGTACACGAATAATACGCCACTGCTGTTCAGTTAAATTATAGCTCTTCAAAATAGGCCGAAAAAAACCCATCGCGGTTTCTCTCGCTTGAAGCAATGCAATTGTTAAGGATTCATGCATAAGTAAAAGTGACTCTTTAGTTAATCGCTAGTCATTCTATAAGTTTAACGCTCATGCTATTTATTATAGACAACATGAACACCAAAAAGACTAGCACGCTCATAATCATCCACAAAGGGGAAAGACTTCAACATTAACAAATAAATAAAATCATCCCGCCCCTAAAAAGTTAACAACAAGTTAAATACAATCCCAAATGACCTTGATTAAAAATATAACAGGCTGATCTTCATGTAGTAAAAGTGATCACCAATAAGTGTTGTTACATAGATCACAATTAAAATTAACAATCAAATTAACATATTGAAGATTGACCGAACATGATTTATTAATATATTAATAACATTCTCTCTATACGCCGCTTAGGTTACAAGGAGTTGTCAATGAAAGGCACCGTCTTTGCCGTCGCCCTAAACCATCGTAGCCAGATCGATTTCTGGAATGGGGCATTTCACGAAGCACCTTATAAAACACCACCAAAAACTCCAATTTGGTTTATCAAACCCCGCAATACTGTCATTGGCTCAGGGGATGTGATCCCTCATCCTGTCGGAGAAACGGTACAAAGCGGCGCAACTCTGGCAATGTTGATTGGAAAAACCGCCCGTAAAGTCTCTATTCAGGATGCAGACCAGTACATTGCCGGATACGCATTAGCAAATGAAATCAGCCTACCAGAAACATCATTTTACCGTCCCGCGATTAAAGCGAAATGTCGGGATGGTTTTTGCCCGATAGGTCAAATGGGCAAGATAAGATCCGTGGAATTTCTTGATATAGTGACTGAGATCAATGGGCAGGAAGTTGATCGCTGGCCAACCAAAGATCTTGTCCGATCCGCGCAGGAATTGCTGGTGGCATTAAGTGAATTCGCCACACTGAAAGAAGGCGATGTCATCCTGCTGGGAACACCCCATCAACGCGCTACTCTCCATTCCGGCGATCAAATCACGATCAAGGCTGAAGGCTTCCCCAATCTGGAAAACAGGGTCGTACTCGCAGGAGGTCAGGCATGAAACACGCCAAAATTTATTATCAGGGTCAGGAACTGAATGTCACCGTAGATGAGCAGGAAAATATTCTCCTGCCTGATGGCGGTACGGTAAACCGTGAGGATGTTATATGGCTTCCTCCCGCCAACGGAACCCTGTTTGCGTTGGGCTTGAATTATGCCGATCACGCAACAGAACTGGAGTTTAAGCCACCGGAAGAACCTCTTGTATTTATCAAAGCCGCCAATAGCTTAACCGGCCACCGTCAGGTTTCTGTCCGCCCCGACAATGTGGAGTACATGCATTATGAAGCAGAACTCGTTGTCGTGATTGGCAGACCCGCACATAAAGTTTCCAGAGAAAATGCGATGGATTACGTTGCGGGATATACCGTTTGTAATGATTACGCCATCCGTGACTATCTGGAAAATTACTATCGTCCCAATTTGCGTGTAAAAAGCCGGGATACGCTCACGCCAATCGGCCCTTGGATCGTGGATAAAAATGAGATCGCCGATCCCCATAATCTGACCCTGAGAACCTGGGTCAATGGTGAATTACGTCAACAGGGCACAACCGCCGATTTGATCTTCGACATTCCTTTCCTGATCACCTACCTCAGCGATTTCATGACATTGCAACCGGGCGACATGATTGCCACCGGAACCCCAAAAGGGCTGTCCAATGTTGTTCCCGGGGATGAAGTTATCGTAGAAGTTGAAGGTGTTGGTCGTCTGGTGAATCACATTGTCAGCCAGCAAGAATATGAGGAGAGTTTGTCATGACCATTATTAATCATTGGATCAACGGCAAGAACGTTGATAGCAAAACCTATTTTGAAACAACGAATCCCGCAACCGGTGAGGTGCTGGCTGAAGTGGCCTCTGGCGGGCACGCAGAGATTGATCAGGCCGTTGCTGCCGCCAAAGAAGCTTTCCCGAAATGGGCCAATACTCCAATGAAGGAGCGGGCTCGCCTGATGCGCCGTTTGGGGGAACTCATTGATCAAAATGTTCCTGAAATTTCTGCAATGGAAACAAAGGATACCGGTCTGCCTATCCACCAGACACAAAATGTGTTGATTCCACGGGCTTCCCAGAATTTTGATTTCTTCGCTGAAATCTGCCAGCAAATGAACGGGCGCACTTATCCTGTTGACGACAAGATGCTCAATTATACCTTGATTCAGCCCGTCGGGGTTTGTGCCTTGATCTCCCCATGGAATGTACCTTTCATGACGGCAACATGGAAAGTCGCCCCTTGTCTGGCTCTGGGAAATACCGCTGTTTTAAAAATGTCCGAACTTTCACCACTCACGGCGAATCGTCTGGGAGAGCTGGCGCTGGAAGCCGGTATTCCGGCAGGCGTATTGAATGTGGTACAGGGTTACGGTAACACCGCAGGTGATGCGCTGGTAAAACATCACGACGTGCGCGCTATTTCTTTCACGGGTGGAACAGCGACTGGTCGCGTGATCATGCAAAATGCCGGGCTGAAAAAATATTCCATGGAGTTAGGTGGAAAATCTCCCGTTCTGATCTTTGAAGATGCCGATATTGAACGCGCGCTGGATGCCGCGCTATTCACCATTTTCTCCCTCAATGGCGAGCGGTGTACGGCAGGTTCCCGTATTTTCATTCAAGAAAGTATTTACCCCGAATTCGTTAAGCGCTTTGCCGAACGCGCCAATCGGCTTCGCGTCGGCGATCCCAACGATCTCAATACTCAGGTTGGCAGTTTGATCAGTCAACAACACTGGGAAAAAGTCTCCAACTATATCCGTTTGGGGATCGAAGAAGGTGCAACATTGTTAGCGGGCGGCCCCGATAAACCCACCGATTTGCCTGCCCATCTGAAAGATGGCAATTTCCTGCGTCCCACTGTATTGGCTGATGTGGATAACAGTATGCGCGTAGCACAGGAAGAGATCTTCGGCCCTGTTGCTTGCCTGTTACCGTTCAAGAGCGAAGAGGACGGGCTGCGCATGGCTAATGACGTGGAATATGGCCTTGCATCCTATATCTGGACACAGGATGTCAGCAAAGTTTTGCGTCTGGCACGTGGCATTGAAGCGGGTATGGTGTTCGTCAATTCGCAAAATGTCCGTGATCTGCGCCAGCCATTTGGTGGAATCAAAGCTTCCGGTGTAGGGCGTGAAGGCGGGGAATACAGCTTCGAAGTCTTTGCCGAAGTGAAGAACGTTTGTATCTCTATGGGCGATCATCCGATTCCCCGTTGGGGCGTTTGATCAATCAGGAATGGAATAAATTCCAGCGTTAACCACAGTTCGCCATCCGAATATCAAGTGAGGATCTATGGGAAAGTTAGCGTTAGCCGCGAAAATTACACACGTGCCTTCTATGTATCTGTCTGAATTACCGGGTAAGCATCACGGCTGCCGACAAAGCGCCATTGACGGACATAAAGAGATCAGCCGCCGTTGCCGTGAAATGGGTGTCGATACCATTATTGTTTTTGACACCCATTGGCTGGTTAACAGCGCCTATCATATTAACTGTACTGACCATTTTTCTGGCATCTATACCAGCAATGAACTGCCACATTTTATCCGTGACATGACCTATGAGTACGACGGTAATCCTGAATTGGGGCGGATGATTGCGGAAGAGGCGCGTCAGATGGGAGTTCGTGCTCAATCACACGAGATCCTGAGCCTGAAGCTGGAATATGGCACGCTGGTGCCGATGCGTTATATGAACAGTGACCGCCGTTTCAAGGTGATTTCAATTTCTGCCTTTTGTACTGTCCACGCTTTTGAAGATAGCCGCAAATTAGGAGAGGCCATTTTACGGGCCATTGAGAAATACGATGGCACGGTTGCGGTGCTGGCCAGCGGCTCGTTGTCGCACAGCTTTATTGATGATCAACGCGCCGAAGAAGGCATGAACAGTTATACCCGCGAGTTTGATGAGCAAATGGATCGCCGCGTTGTACAGCTTTGGAAAGAGGGCAAGTTCAAGGAATTCTGCAAGATGCTGCCGGAATATGCGCAATATTGCCGTGGAGAAGGCAATATGCACGATACTGTAATGCTGCTTGGCCTGCTCGGTTGGGATAAGTATGACGGCAAAGTGGAATTTCTGACGGAATTGTTCGCAAGTTCAGGTACAGGGCAGGTTAACGCCGTTTTCCCATTACCGGACGCTATTATTAATCAATGATTCGTTAATAAAAACGGCCGTCGATAAAATTGATGCCCGACAGGAGTAAACCCGTGCCACATTTTTATGCAGAGTGTACTGAAAATATCCGCAAAGAAGCCAACTTGCCGGAATTGTTTACCAAAGTGAACCAAGCGCTGGCAGAGACGGGCATCTTCCCTCTGGGCGGTATTCGCAGCCGTGCCATTTGGTTGGATACCTGGCAAATGGCGGATGGAAAACAAGATTACGCGTTTGTTCATATGACATTGAAAATTGGTGCCGGACGCAGCCTTGAAGATCGGCAGAAAGTCGGAGAGATGTTATTTGCCTTAATCAAAGCGCATTTCGCTGATTTAATGGCGCAGCGTTATCTTGGCCTCTCTTTCACTATGGAAGAGCTTGATCCTGTGCTGAATTATAGATCCAATAACGTTCATAGCCTGTTTAAAACAAAAGGGTAACGACGATAGGTGGCATAATTAAGATCACTCACGTCTGTTTTTTTAAATAAAGAGGAAACTATGACAAGTTATCTGGATACATCATTGCTGCGCCAACAGGCTTATCTCAACGGTCAATGGGTTGATGCAGAAAATAAAGCGACCTTTGAAGTGACGAACCCAGCCAATGGTGAAGTTATTGCCAATGTCAGTAATCTGGGAGTAACAGAGACACAATCTGCCATTGAAGCCGCTAACCATGCGCTGCCTGCATGGCGGGCGTTAACCGCCAAACAACGCAGCCAAAAGCTCACGCAATGGTTCCATTTGATTATGGAAAATCAAATCGCTCTGGCTGAAATAATGAGTGCGGAACAGGGTAAAACCCACGCGGAGGCAATGGGAGAAATTGCTTACGGTGCCAGTTTCATCGAATGGTTTGCAGAAGAAGGCAAACGCGTTTATGGTGAAACCATCCCTTCCCCCATGCCGGGCCGACGTCTTGCCACCATTAAACAGCCTATTGGCGTTGTTGCTGCCATTACACCGTGGAATTTCCCCAATGCGATGATCACCCGTAAAGTCGGGCCTGCACTGGCTGCGGGGTGTACGGTGGTTCTGAAACCTGCGGCTGAAACGCCACTTTCTGCGCTGGCACTGGCTGTATTGGCAGAGAAAGCAGATATTCCTGCTGGTGTCCTGAATATCGTCACCGGAACAGATGCCAAAGCGATCGGAGAAGTACTGACTTCAAGTTCTATTGTGCGCAAACTTTCGTTCACCGGCTCTACACGTGTTGGCAAGTTATTGATGGCACAAAGTGCTGATACCGTGAAAAAACTCTCCCTCGAATTGGGTGGCAACGCGCCTTTCATCGTGTTTGATGATGCTGATCTTGATGCTGCCGTAGAAGGTGCAATGGCAGCGAAATTCCGTAACAGCGGGCAAACTTGTGTTTGTGCCAACCGAATTCTGGTACAGGAAGGCATTTACGATGCGTTTGCGGAACGCTTGGCACAAGCAGTGAAACAGCTTCGTGTCGGGCCGTCCACTGACACCGGGTCACAACAAGGGCCGCTGATTAATCAGGCCGCAGTGGAGAAAGTACAGGCCCATATCAGCGATGCGGTTTCCAACGGCGCACGTATTCTGGTGGGTGGCAAATCCCATGCTCTGGGTGGTTTGTTCTTTGAGCCAACGGTTCTGGCCGATGTTACGGAATCCATGCAGGTTGCCCACGAAGAAACCTTCGGCCCATTAGCTCCCCTGTTCAAATTCCGTGATGAAGACGAAGCCATCCGCATTGCCAACGACACGGAATTTGGCTTGGCTGCCTATTTCTATTCCCGCGACATCGGCCGGATTTATCGCGTGGCAGAAGCGCTGGAAAGCGGCATGGTAGGTATCAATGAAGGACTGATTTCTAACGAAATCGCACCATTTGGCGGTATCAAACAGTCGGGACTGGGACGTGAAGGTTCACGTTACGGTATCGAAGATTATCTGGAAGTAAAATACCTCTGTTTTGGAGGGTTAGAAGCTAAAGGAGCTTAATCCCCTATGCTACAGCAAGAAGTCGTATCACAGGTTGCACGCCGTTTACATCAGGCAGAAAAAAATCGTAAGCAGATCCGCCAAATCTCACTGGATTACCCGGAAATAACGATTGAGGATGCTTACGCCATTCAACGCGAATGGGTAGATTTGAAAATTACGGAGGGCCGAGTTCTCAAAGGTCATAAGATCGGCCTGACGTCCAAAGCTATGCAAGCCAGTTCACAAATTGATGAACCCGATTATGGTGCCCTGCTGGATGATATGTTTTTTCAGGACGGCGGTGATATCCCTTGCGAACGCTTTATTGTGCCGCGCATTGAAGTCGAACTGGCCTTCGTGCTGGCAAAACCCCTGCGTGGCCCAAACTGTACGCTGTTTGATGTTTATAACGCGACAGATTACGTTATTCCGGCGCTGGAGCTTATCGATGCCCGCTGCCACAACATCGATCCTGATACTCAGCGCCCGCGTAAAGTGTTCGATACGATTTCTGACAATGCTGCCAATGGCGGTGTCATCATGGGAGGTCGTCCGATCAAGCCAGATGAATTCGATCTGCGATGGATCAGCGCCCTGCTTTACCGCAATGGCGTGATTGAAGAATCCGGCGTGGCCGCCGCCGTTCTCAATCATCCAGCCAATGGCGTGGCATGGCTTGCCAATAAACTGGCACCACATGATGTTCAACTTGAAGCGGGCCAGATCATTTTGTCTGGCTCCTTTACCCGGCCTGTCCCTGCACGCAAAGGTGATATCTTTCATGTGGATTATGGTGTTTTAGGCTCCATTAGCTGCCACTTTGTTTAAAATCTCTAAGGTACGATCATGGATCAATTAACAAACAGGTTTAAACAAGCTCTAAAATCAGGACATCCACAAATCGGACTATGGCTCGGGCTATGCAGTGGCTACAGCGCAGAAATTCTGGCAGGAACAGGGTTCGATTGGTTGTTGATTGACGGCGAACATGCCCCCAACGATATTTCCACTATCCTTGCTCAATTGCAGGGCATCGCCCCTTATCCAAGCCAGCCTGTCGTTCGTCCCCCGTGGAACGATCCGGTGATCATCAAACAGTTGTTGGATATTGGCGCTCAAACATTGTTACTTCCAATGATCCAAAACGCAGAACAGGCCCGTCAAGCAGTTCGATCCACTCGCTACCCACCTGCTGGTATTCGTGGGGTAGGCAGTGCGCTGGCACGGGCTTCCCGCTGGAATCGCATTCCTGACTATCTTTCCCGTGCCAATGACGAAATGTGTGTGTTGGTACAGGTAGAAACCCGTGAAGCCCTGCAAAATCTGCCAGAAATCGCAGCAGTCGAGGGGGTTGATGGCGTGTTTATCGGCCCTGCGGATCTCAGTGCGGATATGGGACACATCGGCAATCCTCAGCATTCAGAGGTTAAAACAGCGATTGAACAAGCGATAGGTCAAATCAAGGCTTCCGGTAAAGCAGCGGGTATTTTGATGACCAATGTTGATGAGGCTAGGCATTACCTCAATATGGGTGCCCTGTTTGTTGCCGTAGGTGTTGATACAAGCTTACTGACAGGGGCTGCCAACGCGCTGGCTGCACGTTTTGGCAACATTCGGGAAGAACTAAACACACCATTATCCAGCAGTTATTAAGTGCTCATTACCGACAACAACACAACCTATTACCCTACACAGCAGGTGTTGATCGCGACATCTGCCATTGCAGTCTGAATTCCCTGATAACTCAATTTCCTAATAATTCAATTTCCTAATAATTCAATTTTCTAAGAACAATAAAAAGGAAACGACAATGAGCACTTCACCTGACGCTATACCCAAATCACCTAAATCAAATAATCCGGCTTATCCACACCAAAAATTCACCTCTCAACAGCAAAATGTCATCAATAAGTTATTCCGACGCCTGATCTTCTTTCTCTTTATCCTGTTTGTTTTCTCTTTTTTGGATCGCATCAATATTGGTTTTGCTGGTTTGACGATGGGAAAAGATCTTGGCTTGACATCCACCATGTTCGGGCTGGCCGCCACGCTGTTTTACGCCACTTACGTGATTTTTGGCATTCCCAGCAATGTCATGCTGAGTATTGTGGGAGCCCGCCGCTGGATTGCCACCATTATGGTGTTATGGGGAATTGCTTCTACGGCGACGATGTTTGCGACCGGCCCTACCAGCCTGTATATCCTGCGGATGTTGGTGGGCATTGCGGAAGCAGGTTTCTTGCCCGGTATTCTGGTCTACCTGACTTATTGGTTTCCGGCCTATTATCGTGCCCGTGCCAATGCGCTGTTTATGATCGCCATGCCCGTAACAATGGCATTTGGTTCACTGATCTCCGGTTATATTCTGGAAATGGACGGCATCTGGGATCTGCGTGGCTGGCAATGGCTATTTTTGCTGGAAGGCTTCCCTTCTGTTTTGCTTGGTCTTGTTGTCTGGTTTTATCTGGATGACTCACCGGAAAAGGCCAAGTGGCTGACTCATGAAGATAAGCAATGCCTTCAGGAAATGATAGAAAACGATAAGCTTTCGCAGGAACACACCAACGCGCCTGTTCTGCAAAAAACCAGCTTATGGCGGGAAATTTTCACCCCGATTGTATTGATGTATACCTTCGCTTATTTCTGCCTGACCAATACCCTGAGCGCCATTAATATCTGGACGCCACAGATTATGCAGAGTTTCAATCAGAACAGTAGCCACGTCATTATCGGCATTCTGACTGCCATTCCGCAATTCTGCACAATTTTGGGCATGATTTACTGGAGCCGCCGCTCCGACCGCCTGCAAGAACGCAAAATGCACACTGCCCTGCCTTATCTGTTTGCCGCCGCAGGCTGGGTTTTAACCTCACTTACCGACCACAGCATGATACAGCTACTGGGGATCATCATGGCTTCCACTGGATCGTTCACTGCCATGGCGGTATTCTGGACGACACCGGATCAATCGATCAGTCTGCGTGCCAGAGCGGTGGGGATCGCCGTGATCAACGCCACGGGCAATGTGGGATCTGCCGTCAGCCCACTTTTGATCGGCTGGTTGAAAGATCAAACCGGCAGTTTCAACGCAGGGCTCTATTTTGTAGCAGGGTTATTGGTTATTGGAGCATTGATGGTTTTATTTATCCCAATGCAACATGCCAGGCCACGGACAACACCGTAAATAACGGGCAAAATATCTTGGCCAGCAACAAGGCACGGGAGGAAAAAATCGATGTCTGTATCCAACATCACAAAACCTATCATCACCAATATCGATATCAGCAAGGATTATGATGAAACTCAGGGATCGGATGATGTGCATTACCAAACTTTTGGCCGCATGGCGGCGTTTTTTGGTCGTGATATGCAGGCACATCGCCATGATGGTTTTTTCCAACTGCATTATCTGGTGACAGGGCGAATTGAACTGCAACTGGATGAACAGCACTATTCCGTACAAGCCCCGCTATTTATCCTGACTCCCCCCTCTGTTCCCCATGCTTTTTTTACGCAGGAAGACACGGACGGTTATGTCCTGACCGTCCGTCAGGCACTGATTACACCGTTGCTTAATTCGCTTTATCCTACCCATCGGGAACTGGTTGATATTCCTGCTATCTGCCTTTCTGTGGCGGATAAACCCGACGAACTGGAAACATTCAATCATTATTGGGCATTGATCGGGCGTGAATCTGCCAATCAATTTTCCGGGCGCGAACAATCGCTGGCATTTTTAGCTCAGTCACTGTTTACCTTTCTGCTGCGCAGTATTCCCCTTGATGATCATCATTCCGGTGGTGTTCGGGGAGAGTTAAAACTATTCCAGCGCTTTAACCAGTTGATTGATCAACATTATCACCAACATCTTGCCGTACCGGAATACGCGGAAAAATTGGGAATTACGGAGTCTCGCCTGAAAGATATGTGTCGACGGTTTGCCAATCGACCACCAAAGCGTTTGATTTTTGACAAACAATTGCGGGAAGCAAAGTGGTTATTACTGTTTAGTGACAGTCCGGTATTTGAAATAGCCTATCAGCTTGGGTTTAAAGATCCGGCTTACTTTGCCCGGTTTTTTAATCGGCTGGTGGGATGTTCCCCAAGTCTTTGGCGGGAGAGGAATTTAGTTGGGAGATGAAAAGATACCTTCAACTAAAAGTTTGTTCTCATTAGACTCTAAATTTAAGTGAAAAAATTATTTATTTGTATTATTTAATTTCGTATATGAATAATTCAATATCACCAATAAAGATCGGATGAACTTATGATAGTATTATGCCCGCATTTAGATTAAACTTACGCAGAAAAATAAAACATGAACGAATAAGAAGGATATTCTTATGTATACTAAGAAAAGAAACAAAAAGAACTTCAAATCTGTTGTAATACAACTTACTCGCTCAGTTAGCTTTGATATTGATTACCTTTCATCTCAAAAGAGAATATCTAAAACAAGAGAGCGCTATATCCAAGATATTTCTTCAAAAGCGCTATCGCATGTTAATAATTGATAAGATTATCTAATCTGATAAGGAGGGGCATTTGAGCAAAAAATGGGTATTCGAGGTATTAGTCAAGGACAATAAAGATGCTATAGGTCTTATTGCTTACGCTTTATATAAATATAGAAAATATATTTTAGCGACTAACCTAAGGAATCAAGGAAAAAATGAAAATTCTATTCAAAAAGAACTAACTATTTTTCATGATCAAACTATTCAAAATAATAGCATTGATGACTACAGAGAAAAAGCTGTTGATTATCTCAATCAATTAATTGAACAAATAGAATCGAAGCAAAAAGAAAGTTTTAATAAAGAAAAAACAAAATTAGAAAAAAAATGCCAAGACGTCATAAAAAAAGAAAAAAATAATCTATTGAAAAACATTAGTGAATATCAGCATGTAAACAAATCCTGGTTTAAAAAGCTTGGTTATTGGTTGCTGTCTGGAATACCGAGTATAGTATCATCTTTTTTAATCACTTGTTTTTTATTAGGTGCATCCATGCTGATTCTTCCTGAAAACAAACGTCAAGAGGTATTAGCTTACTCAATAGAAAAATATTTTGCTTTACCTAAAAAAGCATCGACAGTAACAGGATCAGAAACAAGCCATTAATATCAAAACTAATAATTATTCCAACCTCATGAAACCAACATTGGTTGAGAGTTTAGATCGTTCCTTTGGTACCATAAAATCCATTGGCAATATTAAAATGTGGATTTCCTATCTTCAAAACACCAAACCGATCACACTTTTATAACAATTCATTCTCATTCACCGAAAAGTACCCGCAAACCTTCCGAAAGTCTCTTCAAGAGAAGCCTTTTAATCGCTTCAATCAGATAGTGAAAAAAACATTAAATTAACATTTAGTCCCCATATGAATAACAAGTCCAATTAGGGGGATTATTTGACTGATGAGGTAGCTATGAAACTAGAAGATTTGCGTGCCGACCACAAGCGTCCATTCACGAGCAAAGAGTATCTGAGTTCACTTCAAGATGGCCGTGAAATTTATATTTATGGTGAACGAGTCAAAGATGTTACAACGCACCCTGCTTTCCGTAATGCGGCTGCCTCAATTGGTCAACTATACGATGCCCTCCATGCACCGGAAACCCATGATGCGCTCTGTTGGAATACCGATACCGGTAATGATGGCTACACTCACAAATTCTTCCGTTTTGCTACCAGCTCTGATGACATCCGCCAACAGCGCGATGCTATTGCGGAATGGTCACGGCAAAATTACGGTTGGATGGGGCGCTCTCCCGATTATAAGGCCGCATTCTGCTGCTCATTGGGGGCTTATCCTGAATATTATGGGCAATTCGCTGATAATGCCCGTATTTGGTATAAACGCATTCAGGAAAGTTGCATCTATTTCAACCATGCTATTGTTAATCCCCCCATTGATCGCCATAAGCCAGCGGATCAGGTCAAAGATATTTTTATTCAGATAGAAAAAGAGACAGATGCCGGAATTATTGTCAGTGGTGCCAAAGTCGTCGCCACCAACTCTGCACTGACTCACTATAATTTCATCGGCTTTGGTTCGGCACAGGTTATTGGGGATAATCCCGATTTTGCCCTGATGTTTGTCGCGCCCATGGATGCCGATGGCGTGAAATTAATTTCTCGCGCTTCTTATGAATTGGTGGCGGGAGCGACCGGATCACCTTTTGACTACCCCCTTTCCAGTCGGTTTGATGAAAATGACGCCATTCTGGTCATGGATAAGGTATTAATTCCATGGGAAAACGTGTTAATTTATCGCGATTTTGATCGTGCCCGTAATTGGGCGGTACAAAGCGGGTTTGCCCGGTTGTTTCCCATGCAAGCCTGTGTGCGTCTTGCCGTTAAGTTGGATTTCATTACCGCGCTGTTGCAAAAGAGTCTTGAATGCACCGGTGTTGTGGATTTCCGCGGTGTTCAGGCCGATTTGGGAGAGGTCGTCGCATGGCGCAATCTGTTCTGGTCACTGACAGATGCCATGTGGGCAGAAGCCAAGCCGTGGGAAAATGGCGCTTATCTGCCGGATACTCAAGCGATTCAGACTTATCGCGTGATGGCTCCGATGGCTTACACGAAAATCAAGAATATTATTGAAAGTAATGTCACCAGCGGCTTGATTTATTTGCCATCCAGCGTGCGTGACATGAATAATCCTGAGATTAATAAGTATCTTGAGAAATATGTTCGTGGGTCTAATGGTATTGACCATGTAGAACGAATTAAGATTTTGAAATTAATGTGGGACGCCATTGGCAGTGAATTCGGCGGTCGCCATGAATTATATGAAATTAATTATGCCGGCAGCCAGGACGAAATTCGCCTGCAATGTCTGCGTCATGCTTATGGTTCCGGCAATATGAAGAAAATGACGGAATTGGTGGATCGCTGTCTCTCTGACTATGATTTGAATGGCTGGACCAGACCCCATTTACACAATAACCATGATATTAACTTGTTAGATAAGCTGCTGAAATAAATCAGTAGCAGGAGGTCTATTATGTCTGTAGAAAATGAACATCGCCTGCGTTTCAGAGATGCGATGGCAAGCCTTTCCGCTGCGGTGAATATCATCACCACGGATGGCCCTGCGGGGCGCTGCGGTATGACTGCAACGGCAGTGTGCTCTGTGACAGATACGCCTCCGACTTTAATGGTGTGCATTAATCGCAATAGCGCCATGAACCCGGTATTTCAGGAAAATGGTAATCTGTGTATCAATATTCTGAATCATGAACAAGAGCTAATGGCACGCCATTTCGCTGGCATGACCGGTGTCAGTATGGAAGATCGCTTCAAGTGGAATATTTGGAACACCGGAGTTTTGGGACAACCGCAGCTACAAGAGACACTTGCCAATCTGGAAGGACGTATTGAGCAAGTGCAGGAAGTCGGCACCCATTATGTTTATCTGGTGGAAATAAAACAGATCATTGTTCAGGAAAAAGGCCACGGGCTGATTTACTTTAAGCGCGGTTTTCACCCTGTAATGGATGAAAACATGGCAATAACGGCTTAAAATAAAACCATTTTTGAAACAAAATCATACTCAGCATAGCCTCCCTTAAGATGAAGGTTCTTTATCAAAGAGCCTTCATCAATTTGAAAGAAGAGACAAAGACAGACTCAGTTCAAACTACCACCTTGCGTCTCAATGACCTGTTTATACCAGTAGAAGCTCTTCTTACGGCGTCGCTCCAGTGTTCCTGTTCCTTGCTCATTCTGGTCAACATGGATATATCCGTAACGTTTGGCAATCTCGCCTTTTGAGGCACTGACCAGATCAATTGGCCCCCAGCTGGTATATCCCATGACATCTACACCATCTTCAATCGCCTCTCTGACTTGGGCAAGATGATCATTAATATAATGAATGCGATAATCATCCTGAATACTGCCATCAGCTTCCACGGTATCTTTGGCTCCCAAGCCATTCTCAACAATAAACAGGGGCTTTTGATAACGATCCCACAATAAATTGAGTAACGTGCGCAAACCAACCGGATCTATCTGCCATCCCCATTCTGAACTGGAGAGATGCGGGTTCGGGATCATATTCAGGATATTTCCCTGTTGTTTCTGATACTCAGATTCATCCCCCGATGTACAACCACTCATGTAATAACTGAATGAGATGAAATCAATCGTATTTTTCATCTCATGTTTATCTTGTTCAGTAATCGTGATTTCAATACCATTTTCGCGAAAATAGCGCAGCATATAGCCCGGATAAGCACCTCGACACTGTACATCACCGAAAAACAGCCATTTTTGATTTTGCTGGAGAGTTGCCAGCACATCTTCGGGTTTACATGTCAATGGATACATCAGCCCCCCCAACAACATATTGCCAATTTTGGCGTCAGGGATAATTTCATGGCACAATTTCGCCACACGGGCGCTGGCAACTAATTGATGATGAATAGCTTGATAGATTTCTGATTGTGTGCTGGTTTTAGGCAACCCGACCCCCGTTAATGGTTCGTGTAGTGACATATTGATTTCATTGAACGTCAGCCACAATTTCACTTTTTTCTGGTAACGGGTGAAAACTGTGCGGGCGTAGTGCTCAAAAAAGTCGATCAGCTTGCGATTACCCCATCCCCCGTATTTTTTGACCAGTGTCCATGGCATCTCATAATGGGACAGCGTGATCAATGGCTTAATTCCATATTTCGCCATTTCATTGAATAAATTGTCATAGAATGCCAGCCCTGCTTCGTTGGGCTGTGTTTCGTCACCTTGTGGAAAAATCCGACTCCAGGCAATAGAGGTACGCAGGCAGGTAAAGCCCATTTCCGCAAACAGAGCGATATCTTCGGGGTAACGATGATAAAAATCGATAGCAATATCTTTAAGATGCTGCGTGTTATCAGTCTCTCGCTCAATTACAGGCCCCATGATGCCCTGTGGTTGAACATCAGATGTCGAAAGCCCTTTTCCATCGGTTAAATAAGCACCTTCAACCTGATTGGCAGCAACTGCACCTCCCCATAGAAAATGTGCTGGGAACTGTTTCATGCGAATCTCCTCTTTGGGTACGTGGTGAACAATGGGATCAATGACATTTTTCATCTTTGTTTTCTTTTGCGGAAAGGTTGGTGGAAAGTTTGGTGGAAGCCGGAAGCCCAAATAACCATGTCAATAAAGTTGAGATGACAAAAGCCAGCACAGTACCAATAATCGCTCCCCACACCGTATTATTGATGCCCGTTGATGGAATAATCTGGGTGAAAGTAAAAATATTGATCAACCCCATCGAATAGACAGCACTTTGGTAATAACCAATCACCGCGCTACCTATTGCCCCGGCAATACAGCCAAAAATAAATGGACGTCGATAAGGCAAAGTCACGCCATAAACCGCAGGTTCAGTAATACCAAACATACCGGAGGTCACAGCCGAGCCCGACAGCATTTTCAATTTAGCATCACGGGTACGCAGGAATACGCCAAATGCCGCCCCCGTTTGTCCTATCACAGCGGGGAGCAACAAAGGGGTTAACGTATCGTGACCGGTTACAGTTATATTATTGATTATAATAGGGATAAACCCCCAGTGCAGGCCAAAGATGACACAAATCTGCCAAACTGCTCCCATAATCGCCCCTGCCAGTGCCGGAGCAAACTCATAGACAGCCTGATAGCCATGAGCCAACAACTGGCTTAACCACGTAGCCGTTGGCCCGATAACAAGAAACACTATTGGGACAATCAACATAAGGCAAACAAGAGGAGTCACAAAGGTTTTGATTACAGCGGGGAGATAAGCATCCAGTTTTTTTTCAACTTTGCAGCTAATCCAGGAAGCAAAAATAATGGGGATCACAGAAGAGCTGTAATTCAGGAATGAGAGTGGAATACCCATAAAATATTCCGTTGTGCCCCCACCAACCATTGATGCTTCAAAGGAGGAGATAATCATGGGATGGACTAATGCACCACCAATTCCCATTGTAATAAAGGGATTGCCACCAAATTTTTTACCCGCTGTATAACCGAGCAACAGAGGAAAAAAATAAAACAAAGAATCGCTGGCTGCATACCAGACATGATAAGTTCCACTCTCAGGAGATACCCATTTCAGTGTAATAGCAACCGCAAGCAATCCCTTTAAAATACCAGCCGCCGCCATGACACCCAGAAATGGGGTGAAAATACCGGAAACAATATCAATGAAGTGGTTAAAAAGACTGTCTTTCTTGTTAGTGAAGTCTGCTGTTACTTCCATCTTATCAGGAGGAGCCAACACTTGTTGAATCGTCTGGTAAACATCGCCCACTTCATTACCAATGACTACCTGAAACTGGCCCCCACTTTCAACAACCGTCATAACACCTGACAGAGCTTTTATCTTGCCGGCTTCAGCAAGTGTACTATCCCGCAGTTTAAATCGCAGCCGTGTAGCACAGTGGATAAGACTGACAATATTCTCTTGCCCACCAATACCTGCAATAATTTCCTGAGCCAGTCGCTGGTACTTCATGCTGTTTCCCCATTTTCTCCATAGCTTCTACTGCAAAGCAATGAGTTTTATTCAGGCGAAAAAAACTGACAACGCCACCCCTGCATACCACGCAGGAAATCATTGCCAAATGTTATCTGCTGCGATTGAGTACAGAACAGTAATGATCTGTTTTCTGATTCTAGTTACTTTTATTTATCACTCAATTTACGAAAAATAGAAGTGTGATTGTGATCGCGGGGTTACATTAAATAACCTAAATTCTGGATAAAAAATTGAACTAAGCGCCTGTTTCAAGAACAGAACTTCCTGCCAAAAAGACACTGTTATTAATAAGGGACAGGCATGGATAATGGATATCTTAGTGACGGCTTAACCAAAACTCAGATTAATATAAATACCGGAAATAAACCGCCAATACATAACAAAAAATTAATATATAGATATTTATGATTCAATTTCATATCTACTATTCTTCCATCTACCATTTCTGGCAAAAAACAAACAGATTAGGTTAAATGACGATCAAATCGATTCATTTACGAACATACAAATCTCTTATTAATAATTTTTGATATTAATTTAGTGAATATTCTGCCAAATCTGGTATTACTTTTTTGCGTTAGTGTGATCAACCGTTGAGAAGATATTATATCAGTATATTAACCTCCCTCGCTTCACGATCACCCTGAATAAATAAACAAAATCACAACTTACGCGATACATTACGTTACAAACATGTTAACAACAGTATAATCATCTGGATGTATTGCCCATCGGAATGATAGCTAACAGAGGCATTCACTATGAGTAAAACCGCCCCGGTCGGTTTATGGGATCAACCGAAACCCTTTTTCATGATTTTTTTCGTTGAATTGTGGGAACGATTCGGTTATTACGGCGTTCAAGGCATTATTGCCGTTTACTTCGTTCAGCAACTTGGTTTTTCAGAATCAGAATCATTTATTACTTTCGGTGCATTTACTGCACTGGTTTACGGTCTGATTTCCATCGGTGGTTATGTCGGAGATCACTTACTCGGGACAAAGCGAACAATTGTTCTGGGTACTATTATACTGGCAATCGGCTACTTTATGATTGGTCTTTCCATCATAGAACCTGAGCTGATTTTCTATGCCCTGGGAACCGTCGCTGTCGGTAATGGCCTTTTCAAAGCCAACCCTGCCAGCCTGCTGGCAAAGTGTTATCCGCCACAAGACCCGCGTTTAGATGGTGCATTTACGCTATTTTATATGTCCATCAACCTCGGTTCTCTGGTTTCCCTCTCCCTCGCTCCCGTCATTGCTGAAAAATATGGTTATGCCCTCACCTATAATATCTGTGGTATTGGCCTGATTATCGCCCTGCTGGTTTATATTGCCTGCCGCCGCATGGTACATAACATCGGTTCAGACCCCGACCATGCACCGATGAATTATATGACTCTGTTTTTAGTGCTGGTTGGTGCAGTGGCGATGATTGGCATCTGTGCATGGTTACTGCACAACATCAAAATTGCCAATATTGCCCTCATGGCGATTTCTACCATTGTTGTCGTGATTTTCTTCTGGCAGGCATTCAAACAAGACAAAGTCGCCCGTAATAAAATGTTCGTGGCATTTATTCTGATGCTTCAGGCTATTGTGTTCTTTATCCTGTATAGCCAGATGCCGACTTCCCTCAACTTCTTTGCGATCAATAACGTCCACCACCAAATTTTAGGCTTTAATGTCAATCCCATCAGTTTCCAGGCACTAAACCCATTCTGGATCATCGTTGTCAGCCCTATTTTGGCCATGCTGTACACTCGACTGGGAGCCAAAGGTAAAGATTTTTCGATGCCAACGAAATTCACTGTCGGCATGTTCCTGTGCTCTCTGGGCTTCCTGACCGCCGCAGCGTCTGGCTTATTTGCCGATGAGAATGGCATTACATCTCCGTGGTTTATCGTGCTGGTGTATCTGTTCCAGAGCGTAGGAGAATTAATGATTAGCGCCTTGGGGCTGGCTATGGTGGCAACCTTTGTTCCCAGCTATTTAACTGGCTTCATTTTGGGCATGTGGTTCCTGTCACAAGCGGCAGCGTCAGTATTGGGAAGTTATGTAGCAGCCTTCACTGCCGCACCAGAAGGCGTCAATGACCCACTGCAAACCCTACCACTTTATACTGGCGTATTTGGTAAAATCGGTGTTGCTACGTTGGTTGTAGCCATCATTATGGCCTTTATGGTGCCGTGGTTGAACCGTATTATGAAAGACGAAGTGAAGGCGTAATCGACTAATTCTGCCGGCTTAAGCACATTTCCGCTCGCTGATTCATTAATATTACGAGCGGAAATTGTTTTTCCACATAATCAGTGAAAAATAAAATATCATTTTTCCTTCTTTATTTAATATTTATGACACGCCCTTCCTATTCCTTTCTTTCTTTTTTATACGTTAACCTATTAATCTAATAACTTACTCTCAAACTGATCCCAAAAACAATTTGATAAACTTTATGCCATTAAGATAGGTACCAAATTTTATTATTGCTTTATAGCCGCCATTAAAAAACAATCAATTATAGAAAACGATGTTTTAACCGCGACATAAAAAACACTGTTTAGTTAAATAAAAAAATTACCAATCATTAAATTTATCTCTTTTTTAACTGCAAAAATACTTTTTTAGTATCCCGTCATCATCACGATGAATATTCTCTTTCAATTTAAAAGGAATCGATATGGATACATATACAACTGAACTTCCTGATGTATTGAAAAGTCAGTGCGGTTTCAACTGCTTAACTGATATTTGTCATTATTCCTTTGATGAATTCCGCCAGCAAGTCAGCGGGCACCTTTCCTGGTCAGAGACGCAACATCTTTACCGTAGTGCACAGCAGGCACAAAAAGAAAACCGGTTATATGAAGCCAGACTGCTTAAACGGGCCAACTCCAGCTACAAAATGCCTTATACCTTGCCATCACTGTGTCCCACGCAGAGTTACGTGGCTATAATGATGAATTCGGCAATCGGGCTGCCCGATATGTGGCTCCGGGCGCGGTTTCCTCCATGTTTTCTCCGGCGGCTTATCTGACTGAACTGTATCGCGAGTCACATCAGTTACATGGGAAAGACTCAGCTTATCATCTGGATAAACGCCGCCCGGATTTGCAGTCGCTGATATTGAGCCAGAGTAAATTAGGGGATAATTTCATTATTTATGACAATCTCAAAGTTAATCTGAGTCACTCATCTAAAGATCTCCTGTTTTATCCCGTTTATCAATATAGCCGGAATATCAGTCAATGAAATAAAGGCAGATTACTGTTTTACCGTGATACGGATTACTCATCAAATGTAGAGGAAAAGATTCCCGACGCGAAGCGTGAATTGTCTAAGCCTAACGCCGCTATCGGATATGATTTTATTGAGGATGAGAAGAATAGCCCTGATGATTTTAAACATTATATCTTAATGACGGATTCTAAAGGTATTGCCACTGATATTAATGTGGATACCACAGTTAATCCTCCCGCTGGTTTCAAAGAAATCAAGACCAGCATTTCACCTGATAAGGTTGAAGTTAAAGTTAAAGTTAAAGTTAAAGTTAAAGTTAAAGTTAAAGTTAAAGTTAAAGTTAAGTTTATTAAGCAAATGACAGCGGTCAATTCCAGTTAGATTTCAATGATGGTAAATTCTTGCCGTTTGAAGGCATTGCGATAGATGATAAGGGCGCACTTATTTTAAGCTTCCCGAATGCGACCACCAGACAGCAAGCTATGTTACAAACTTTAAACGATATTATCCTGCGTATTCGCTACACGATTCTTTAGTCGCTCATTCTCTTTTGACAATATTTTCAATCAATACAGCCCCCTCACAGGGGGCTTAGCATATTATTCAATCAGACAGAAAATAGAGAACAGTCATCATTTTTACTTATTTAATATTTGCAGTTATTTACCATAAGGATATTGAATTTAACTTTATTTTTCGCATCTTAATTCATTAAATCAGCGTTATATTCTAAATCCTGATATCAACTCCAGACTGATAAATATCATTCGATCAAAATAGCTTTCAAATTTTGTTATTGATTTATGTCCCTCATTCACAAACAATTACTCCTGGTGAATGTGTAATTAAGTATTCCAAGAACAACATAAAAGCCACGATTAATTTAAATAATTAACAATTAACACATTTTAATCCTTGCTTATTTTTTAACCGAAAACACATCTTTTTTATTACTACCACCATAAATTTTTATTATTACCACCATAGTTGCAAGAATCTCTCTTCCAATTTAAAAGGAATCGATATGGATACAAATGCGTCTGAACTTCCTGAGGTATTGAAAAGTCAGTGTGGTTTTAGCTGCCTGACTGATATTTGTCATTACTCATTTAATGAATTCCGTCAGCAAGTCAGTGAACACCTTAATTGGTCAGAAACGCGCCGCCTTTATGACAAGGCACAGCAAGAGCAAAAAGAGAACAAGCTGTACGAAACGAAGATCCTCAAGCGTGCCAATCCTCAGCTACAAAATGCCGTACACCTTGCTATTACTGTTCCTCATGCTGAATTACGTGGCTATAATGACGAGTTTGGTAATCGGGCCAGCCAATATGTGGCTCCGGGCGCGGTTTCGTCTATGTTCTCACCAGCCGCCTATCTGACCGAGCTTTACCGTGAAACACGTCAGTTACATGCAGAAAGTTCAGTTTATCATCTGGATAAACGCCGCCCGGATTTACAGTCAATGGCATTGAGTCAGAGCAATATGGATAGTGAAATTTCCACGCTTTCACTTTCTAATGAATTGTTGCTGGAAGGGATTAAAGCCAAAACCGGGTTGGATAGCCAATCCAAGGTCATGGAAATGTTGTCAACTTTCCGCCTCTCTGGCGCCACCCCTTACCATGATGCTTATGAAAATGTCCATAAGGTGATTCAGTTACAAGATCCAACTCTTGAGCAGCTTCGTGCGGCGCCAAATGTTGTCGGGTTGATGAATCCGGCTTCCCTGCTGGGTATTAATGCATCCGTATCACCGGAATTGTTTAATATTTTGACGGAAGAGATCACAGAAGAAAATGCCGAAGAACTCTATAAAAAGAACTTCGGTGAAGTTGATCCGGCATTAATGTCCACGCCGGCTTATTTAAAAAAATATTACAATCTCAGTGATGATGAAGTCCGTTTATTTATTGGAACAGCCAGTAATTTCGGGCAAACAAAATACCTTAATAATCAGCTTATCACCCCAGTACCACAAAGCGATGGATCGATTAAAGTTTATCGGATTACTCGCGAATATACTGTTAATACCAGTCAGCTCAATGAGGCAGGATTATTTATCTCCAAAGGAGATAAATACAATCTAACTTATAACTTCAAGGATTTCTGGAATTCTGAATATCTCGCCATTCGGCTTAATCATTCAAAAGAGCTTACGCGTATTCCCGGAGCACCCCAGAAAAATATTAAATATTCTGCTGAAATTACTCTAAGTAATGATGATATCCGTCAACCTTTCCAAATTTACTTAAGAAGAGTGCTGCCTAATGATAATTTTGTCCATACTGCGGCAAGATTTTCTATTGAAGAATATAATCAATACTCGTTCCTGCTAAAACTCAATAAAGCCATTCGCCTTTTCCGTGCTACAGGATTACCCCCTACGATTCTGGAAAATATCGTCCTGAGCGTTAATGGAGAATTGGATATTGATGCGCAAGCTCTGGGGAAGATCTTTTCAGTCATCTATTATATGCAGCATTATAAAATTGATGCTGAAACTGCATTGATACTCTGTAATGCCACCATTTCACAACGCACTACCGATGATCAGATAAGCCAATTTGATCGTCTGTTCAATACCCCACCACTGAATGGACAAAGTTTCTCCACAGATGGAGAAAAACTTAACCTCAATCCGGGCAGTGCCGATGACTGGCACAAAGCTGTGCTCAAACGTGCATTCAGTGCTGATGATATTTCACTTTACCGCCTGTTGCAGATAAGCCATCGCGATAATAAAGATGGGTATATGATAAACAGTCTGGAAAACCTGTCCTCTCTCTATCTTGCCCGACTGTTGGCTGAAACCCACCAGCTAAGTATTGATGAACTGGATTTGCTGCTGGTTGCCATTGGAGAAACCCAAAGTTTATCCGGCATTCAGGATGACGATCTCTCAAAACTGATAAATAAGCTTGATGCTGTAACCAAATGGCTAAAAGCCAGACAATGGCAGGTTTATCAATTATTCATGATGACCACAACCCGTTATGATCAGACACTGACACCGGAGATCCGGAATCTGTTGGATACGGTTTATAATGGCCTGCAAGGTTTTGACTCAACACAAGGTGACCTGCTGAAAGCGATGTCACCTTATATTGCAGCGACTCTGCAATTACCTTCTGAAAATATTGCCTATTCCGTTCTTCTCTGGGCAGATAAGCTACAACCCGGCACAGGAAAAATGACGGCGCAAAAATTCTGGGCGTGGCTACAGTATCAACATAACCCTAATCTGCCTAAACCTGAAACCACACAGGAAGAGGCCGTGCAATATTGCCAGAGCCTGTCACAACTGGCCCTGATTTATCGTTCCAGCGGATTGACTGAAAGCGCGTTCGAGTTGTTTGTCACCAAACCCGACGTTTTTGGCTTCCCTGCTGGCAGCGCACCTGCACATGATGCCCTTTCCCTGATGATGCTGACCCATTTTGCTGATTGGGTTAATGCACAGGGAGACAAGGCTTCCCCCACCCTCACCGCATTTGCTGAAAAAACACTGACGGCCGAGAAACTGGCGGATGCAATGGTGCTTGATGCCAATCTGTTGTCACAAGCTTACATTCAAGCGAAACAGCATAATCAGGTCACAGAAGAAAACGCCTTCTCAAACTGGATATCCATCAATATCATCCTGCAATGGATCAGTGTTTCACAACAGTTGAACATTGCACCACAAGGCGTTTCAGCGCTGGTTGCACTGGACTACATTCCACGCATACCCGGCAATGCGCTCCCAACGTACAGCCAATGGGAAACCTCAGCAAACATATTGACCGCAGGACTGGATAGCCAACAGGCCGATTCGCTACACACATTCCTTGATGAAGCCCGCAGTGCCGCACTAAGTACTTATTATATCCGTCAGGTTGCCAGCACGGCTGCCGCTATCCAGAGCCGTGATGACCTCTATCAGTATCTCTTGATTGATAATCAGGTTTCTGCCGCCATAAAAACCACCCGCATTGCCGAAGCGATTGCCAGCATTCAGTTATATGTCAACCGGACGCTGGAAAGCGCTGAAGAAAATGCGGATTCAGGTGTCATCACCCGCCAGTTCTTTACGGACTGG
Source organism: Xenorhabdus khoisanae (assembly GCF_001037465.1). GTDB lineage: Bacteria > Pseudomonadota > Gammaproteobacteria > Enterobacterales > Enterobacteriaceae > Xenorhabdus > Xenorhabdus khoisanae. The sequence goes on along the minus strand of NZ_LFCV01000002.1, from coordinate 29,012 downwards.
GACAAATACAATAAACGCTACAGTACATGGGCAGGTGTTTCTCAACTGGCTTACTATCCTGAAAACTATATCGACCCCACCATGCGCATCGGGCAAACCAACATGATGGATGCCCTATTGCAGCAGATCAGCCAAAGCCAGCTCAATACCGATATTGTCGAAGATGCCTTTATGTCTTACCTGACGTCGTTTGAGCAGGTGGCAAATCTGGAAGTCATTAGTGCCTATCATGACAATATTAACGATAGTACAGGGTTGACCTATTTTATCGGTCTCAGTGAAACCGAAGCCGGAGAGTATTACTGGCGCAGTGTCGATCACAGCAAGTTCGGTGATGGCAAATTTGCCGCCAATGCGTGGAGCGAATGGAGTAAAATTGACTGCCCGATTAATCCTTATCAGGGGACTATCCGGCCGGTGATGTATAAATCCCGTCTGTATATTAGCTGGCTGGAACAGAAAGAGATCACCAAGCCAACGGGCAGTAACAACCAAACCACCACGGAATATCGCTATGACCTGAAACTGTCGCATATCCGTTACGATGGCACATGGAATACACCACTTACCTTTGATGTGAATGACAAGATCAATAACTTGTCGTTGGATAAAGATAAAAAAGGAGCACCGGGATTATATTGTGCCGGCTATCAAGGTGAAGATACTTTACTGGTGATGTTTTATAAAAAAGAGGACGACATAAATACATATAAGTCTGCTTCCATGCAGGGGTTATATATCTTTTCTGATATGTCTGCCAGAGATATGGAAACAACCCAGAGTAATGTTTATCGGGATAATAGTTATGTCCAGTTTGATACTAGTAATATCAGGAGAGTTAACAATCGTTATGCCGAGGATTATGAAATTCCATCATCGGTGAATAGTAGGAAAGATTATGGCTGGGGATATGATAATCTAAGCATGGTATTTAACGGTCGCATTCCGGTTATAAAATACCAAGCTTCCTCAAATACGCTGAAAGTATTTTTGTCACCGAAATTAAGAGTTATCCATAATGGAGTTGAAGGCCGGCAACGCAATCAGTGTAATTTGATGAAAAAATATGGCAAGCTGGGTGATAAATTCATTATTTATAAAAATTTGGACGTTAACCCTGTTAATTCATCAAATAACCTCCTGTTTTACCCTGTCTATTTATACAGTGGAAATACCAGTAACTTAAGCCAGGGAAGATTATTATTCCATCGGGATACGAATTTTTCATCAGATGTACAAGCATTGATTCCAGATGCAAGCCGTTCATTATATAAAAATAATGCAGCTATTCAGGATGATTTTGCTGTAGATGAATTAAACCGGCCTGATGATCTGAAAAAATATATTTTTATGACAGATAACAAAGTCATTGCCACCCATGTCAGAGGTGCCCAAGAAATTAATACCACAATATCACCGTCTAAAGTTAAGGTCACTGTCAAAGTCGGTAAGACCGAAAAATTATTTACCGCAGATGAAAATGTCTCTTCTCAACCAAAACCCAGCCTTGAAGAGATGTATTATCAGTTCAATGAGCTGGAAATAGATACCTCTTCACTGAATTTTATCAATAATTCCGCCAGCATTGATGTTACCTTTACTGCTCAGGCCGAAGATGGCCGTCAACTGGGCTGGGAAAGTTTCAGTATTCCTGTCACACGCAAAGTCCATTCTGGCACCGCCCTGACCCTATGCCATGATGATAATGGCGCCCAGTATATGCAGTGGGGTGTTTATCGTATCCGCCTTAATACGCTGTTTGCCCGCCAACTGGTCAGCCGGGCAACAACCGGTATTGATACCATTCTCAGTATGGAAACTCAAAATATTCAGGAACCCCAACTGGGCAAAGGGTTCTATGTGACGTTCAAAATTCCACCCTATAATCAAACAGTTCATGGTGATACACGCGGGTTCAAACTCTATCTCAAACACGTTGTAGATAATAATTCCCATATTATTTATTCAGGACAATTTGGCGATACCATCCTCAGTATCACTCTGTTTATCCCTCTTGATGATGTGCCATTAAATGAGGGTTTTATCGCTAAGGTTTATATGACCTATGAAAAATCCCCTTCAGATGACAATTGGAAAGGGCCACACTTTATTACAGATGACAAAGGGAATATCACGATAAACCCCAGCTCTATTCTGACGGATTTTGAAGATATCAATATCCTGAATGGCATTAATACTGAACCAATGGATTTCAGCGGCGCCAACTCCCTCTACTTCTGGGAACTGTTCTACTACACCCCGATGCTGGTTGCCCAGCGTCTGCTGCATGAACAGAACTTCGATGAAACCAATCGCTGGCTGAAATATGTCTGGAGTCCATCCGGTTATATTGTCGGCGGTAATATTCAGACTTATAAGTGGAACGTCCGCCCATTACTGGAAGATACCAGTTGGAACAGCGATCCACTGGATTCCGTCGATCCTGATGCCGTTGCTCAGCATGACCCTATGCACTATAAGGTATCTACCTTTATGCGCACGCTGGATCTGCTGATCGCCCGTGGAGATTATGCCTATCGCCAACTGGAACGGGATACCCTGAATGAAGCCAAGATGTGGTATATACAGGCACTGAATCTGCTGGGAGATAAACCTTATTTGTCACTTACTGGCGACTGGTCTAACCCACGTCTGGATCAAGCCGCCGATAACACAACCAAACAAGCCTACGCACAGGCGATGACGCGTTTGCGGCAAAATGAAGTCAGAAGTCAGGAAATTCAGGTTATTACTGCCAATAGCCTCACTGACCTGTTCCTGCCGCAAGTCAATGAAGTCATGATGAATTACTGGCAGACACTGGCTCAGCGCCTTTATAACCTACGTCACAATCTTTCCATTGACGGTCAACCGCTTTCCCTGCCGATTTTCGCGACACCGGCTGATCCTAAAGCGCTACTGAGTGCCGCTGTGGCAACTTCACAGGGTGGCGGGAATCTTCCTCAAGTCTCCATCCCGCTCTGGCGTTTCCCACAAATGTTGGAAAATGCACGCAGTATGGTCGGTCAACTGATGCAATTCGGATCGACTTTGCAAAGCATCATTGAACGACAGGATGCCGAGGCACTGAATGCCCTGCTGCAAAACCAGGCGGCAGAACTGATATTGACCAATATCAGTATTCAGGACAAAACCATTGAAGAGCTGGATGCTGAAAAAGCGGTACTGGAAAAATCCCGTGCGGGTGTGCAATCCCGCTATGACAGTTACAGCAAACTGTATGACGAGAATATCAATGCCGGAGAAGATCGGGCAATGACACTACGGGCAACGGCATCCGGCATGACAACGGCTGTTCAGGCGGCTCGTCTGGCAGGTGCAGCGGCCGATCTGGTGCCGAATATTTTCGGTTTTGCTGCGGGAGGTAGCCGTTGGGGAGCCATTGCAGAAGCAACGGGTTATGTAATGGAATTTTCAGCCAATGTGATGAATACCGAAGCAGACAAAATCAGCCAGTCGGAAGCTTATCGCCGCCGCCGCCAGGAATGGGAGATCCAACGCAATAATGCGGAAGCCGAGCTGAAACAGATCGAAGCGCAATTTAACTCACTGGCAATACGCCGTGAAGCGGCTGTTCTGCAAAAAGGCAGCCTGAAAACCCAGCAAGAACAGACACAGGCACAACTGGCCTTCCTGCAACGCAAATTCAGCAATCAGGCGCTCTATAATTGGCTGAGAGGTCGATTGGCCGCCATTTATTTCCAATTCTATGATTTGGCGATGACCCGCTGTCTGATGGCGGAAATGGCCTATCGTTGGGAAACTAACGATGAATCTGCCCGCTTTATTAAATCCGGAGCCTGGCAGGGCACTTATGCGGGCTTGATGGTTGGCGAATCCCTGATGCTGAATCTGGCACAGATGGAAGATGCTCATTTGAAACAAGACCAAAGGGCGCTGGAAGTAGAACGCACGGTGTCCCTTGCTGAGGTATACGCAGATTTATCCAGCAAGAGCTTCAATCTGGCAACGAAAGTGGCAGAACTGGTGAAAGAAGGTAAAGGCAGTGCGGGTGACGGACTCAACTCTCTGACGTTTGGCACAGGAACCGATACCAAAACTTCTCTGCAAGCCTCCATCTCTTTAGCCGATTTAAAAATCAGCGAAGATTACCCTGCATCGCTTGGCACAGTTCGTCGCATCAAGCAGATCAGTGTCACTTTGCCTGCATTGTTAGGCCCTTATCAGGATGTTCAGGCTGTCCTATCCTATGGCGGTGATAACAACAGACTGGCTCGTGGCTGTAAAGCGTTGGCTATTTCCCGTGGAATGAATGACAGCGGTCAATTCCAGCTAGATTTCAATGATGGTAAGTTCTTGCCGTTTGAAGGCATTGCGATAGATGATAAGGGCGCACTTATTTTAAGCTTCCCGAATGCGACCACCAGACAGCAAGCCATGTTACAAACTTTAAACGATATTATCCTGCATATCCGCTATACCATTCTGGATTAATGAATTCGTTCGTTTTTAACGATCAATTCTAATCACTACAGCCCCCGCTCAGGGGGCTTATCAAGCAAGAATGAGCAATTTCAGAGAGGAAATTTTCGATGAGCAGTTTTAACCCTGCGCTTTATAAAAAAACACCGGCCGTCAATGTACTCGACAACCGCAGTCTCACCATTCGGGAGATGGGTTATCACCGCGCCGAAGCCAATGGTGTAACTGATCCCCGTATCAGGCTTGTATTATTACGACCATCGTTATTATCAACCATGGGTGGGGAGATGGTTAAGTGCTGATCCTGCGGGAACGGTTGATGGGTTGAATTTGTATCGGATGGTGAGGAATAATCCCATATCTTTATTTGATCCCGATGGACAAGCACCAAACGATGCAAGCGTTCAAAAAATAGACTCTTTAAAAGAATTAGCACGCAGGGTGGCGGCGGGTTCAAAACGATATGAATCTCAGGATGTTGTGGAATATCTCGGTGGGATTAGAGAATTAAGAGGGTTAGCCAGTGCAACAGCCTTTGAAAAGACTGAGGAAATGCTCAAGGGATTGAAAAGGAAAGCAACTCCTTCTGGATATTCAAGGACACTTTCTCAAACTGCTGATGTCGTTAGGGAAAAGATCAAAGGCAGGCTTCCTACTCTCGTCGCCTATGATGAAGAGAGTTTTTCAGGTCATGGAGTCAGTGAAGGGTATATAGAGCTAATTGGCGTTCCAGCCAAAGGAAGCAAAAAAAGTTTATCTCCTGTTCTGGAACGTGATGTTGCTGGTAATGAGATACTCTTCAGAACAATATCGCAAGATCATTTCAATATATTGCAAAAAACAAGAAAGCCGAGCGCAACAACAGAAACCTCAATATCACCCGCATTAGCTTATTCATCAAAATATCAAGGGGTGACTGTCCAATTTACATTAAAACCGGGAACGTTAGCAGAAATTCAGGTTATTGGTATAGCACAAAACCAAGGCGCTGAAAAAATTTTCCCGGGTATGCAGAAAATGAGCACATTAGAAGGTGACTGGGCAAAACAACATGCCCTCTTCAAAAAAGAAGGAGAGTCAACACCCCAAATTACCACCCAGCTTGGAAAAGGTGCTGCATTAGATATCTTTAATGCCAATATCATTGGTTATAGAAAAATAGATAAACAACCAAGTTCATCAACCTAGTTTTAAATCAATTTACATCTGAATTAGACACCCTACGATGGGGTGTCTTAAAAACGAAAACGATCTTTTATAATGGCATGAGAGAGATAAGCCATGTGACAAAACCTAAACAATATTATTCTGAATATTCACTGAAATAATTAATAGTCCGGGGATTGCAAAAATAAAGACAGGTTGGTTCAGTACAAGTGTCGAAACAAACTTTTCTCAGTTAAGCCGTGTTACTCATACCAAGCGGATAGAACTGCAACCCAAAAGCTAACTTTATTGAACTGAACTGCACCTCAAAATCAGGTGCAGTTCATTACTATCGACTACGATGCTAATTTACATGCCTATTACAGCACATCAACCGCATTCAGCTCTTTAAAAGCCTGTTCCAGACGAACAATCATGGAAGTCTGAGCCGCACGCAACCAAACGCGGGGATCATAGAATTTCTTGTTAGGTTTGTCCGCACCTTCCGGGTTACCCAACTGGCCTTGCAGGTAGCCTTCGTTCTTTTTGTAGTAGTTCAGAATACCTTCCCAAGTTGCCCACTGGGTATCGGTATCGATATTCATTTTTACTACACCGTAGCTGACTGCTTCCTGAATCTCTTCTGCGGTAGAACCGGAACCACCGTGGAAGACGAAATCCAGACTGTTGTGTGGCAGGTTGAATTGCTCAGAAACGTAATCCTGTGAGTTGCGCAGGATTTTTGGTGTCAGTTTGACGTTACCGGGTTTGTATACACCGTGAACGTTACCGAAAGAGGCCGCGATAGTGAAACGTGGGCTGATGGCATTCAGTTTCTCATACGCGTAAGCCACGTCTTCTGGCTGAGTGTACAGGGAAGAGCTGTCCAGATGGCTGTTATCAACACCATCTTCTTCACCGCCAGTACAACCCAGTTCGATTTCCAGCGTCATGTCGATTTTCGCCATGCGTGCCAGATATTGGCTGCAAATCTCAATGTTTTCTTCCAGAGATTCTTCTGACAGATCGATCATATGGGAAGAGAACAGTGGCTTGCCAGTTTGCGCATAATGTTTCTCACCTGCGTCCAGCAGGCCATCGATCCATGGCAGCAATTTACGTGCGCAATGGTCGGTATGCAGGATCACAGGCACACCGTAATGTTCCGCCATCTGGTGAACGTGGTGAGCACCAGAAATAGCACCGATAATTGCTGCTTGCTGGCCTTCTGCTTTCAGCCCCTTGCCGGCCACGAAAGACGCACCGCCGTTGGAAAACTGGATAATGACCGGAGCACGTACTTTTGCCGCCGTTTCTAACACTGCGTTGATGGAATCAGTACCGACACAGTTAACCGCTGGTAATGCGAAATTGTTTTCTTTAGCGACGGCAAAGACTTTTTGAACATCATCACCAGTGATGACACCCGGTTTTACGAAATCAAAAATTTTAGACATGTTACGTGGTCCTGTATTGATATTGAACAGGCAGCAAACACTGCCTGCTAGCACAACTTAGTTACTTTTAGCACGTTCTTCCAGCATCACAACGGCTGGCAGCTTTTTGCCTTCAACAAATTCAAGGAAAGCTCCACCACCAGTAGATATGTAAGAGATCTTGTCAGCAATTTCGAACAGGTCGATTGCTGCCAAAGTATCACCACCACCTGCGATAGAGAAAGCATCACTCTCAGCAATCGCGCGGGCAACAATTTCGGTTCCTTTACGGAAGTTAGGGAATTCAAAAACACCCACAGGGCCATTCCACAGAATGGTTTTGGCATCTTTCAGGATTTCGGCCAGACGTTCAGCAGATGCATCGCCCAAATCAAGGATTTGTTCTTCGTCTTTAATTTCACTGGTCGATTTCAGCGTCGCTTCTGCGGTTTCAGAAAATTCAGTCGCAACACGAACATCAGTAGGAACCGGAATATCACAGCTTTCCAGCAGTTTTTTCGCTTCTGGGATCAAATCATCTTCGTACAGTGAACGACCAACATTATGCCCTTCTGCGGCAACAAAAGTATTGGCAATACCGCCACCCACGATCAGTTGATCAGCAATTTTGGACAGTGAATCCAGCACAGTCAGTTTGGTTGAGACTTTTGAACCACCCACAATCGCCACCATTGGGCGAGCTGGGTTATGCAGCGCTTTACCCAATGCTTCCAGTTCACCAGACAGCAGCGGGCCAGCACAGGCGATTGGGGCAAATTTAGCCACGCCATGAGTTGATGCCTGAGCACGGTGAGCTGTACCAAAAGCGTCCATGACATACACATCACACAGTGCTGCATAGTGCTTCGATAATGTTTCGTCGTCTTTTTTCTCACCTTTGTTGAAGCGAACGTTTTCCAGAACAACTAATTCGCCTTCCGACACTTCAACACCATTCAGATACTCTTTTTCCAAACGAACAGGAGAAGAAATTGCGTCTTTCAGGTAATCAACGACAGGTTTCAGTGAGAACTCTTCGTTGTATTCTCCTTCAGTCGGGCGTCCCAGGTGAGAAGTAACCATGACTTTGGCTCCCTGATTTAACGCAGCCTCAATCGTCGGCAAAGACGCACGGATACGCGCATCAGAAGTCACTTTGCCATCTTTTACAGGCACATTCAGATCAGCACGGATCAATACGCGTTTACCCGCCAGATCTAAATCAGTCATCTTAATTACAGACATGGTGAATCCTCTCATTGATTCTTTATAAAATTACTCAATCTTCTGCTATGTACCGCTTGTGGCATAGCAAATGATTATTTGAAACCGGTTGCAGCCATTGCCAGCGCCGTGTCAATCATGCGATTAGCAAAGCCCCATTCATTATCACACCATACAAGGGTTTTGATTAGGTGATTACCGCTGACCCTCGTTTGTGTACCATCAACAATGGCACTGTGGGGATCGTGGTTAAAATCCGTTGAAACTAACGGCAAATCAGTGTAATCCACTATACCACGAAACTCTCTGAGAGCTGATTTTTGCAGGAGCCGGTTCACTTCGCCAACTTTCACTGCGGCGAGGACTGTCACGCTTAAGTCAATAGCTGTCACGTTAATCGTGGGCACTCGTACCGAAATCGCCTCAAACCGATCACTGAATTTGGGGAAAATACGAGTGATGCCCGCCGCCAATTTTGTATCAACAGGAATGATGGATTGGCTGGCCGCCCGGGTTCGACGTAAATCACGGTGATACGCATCAATCACTGGCTGATCATTCATCGACGCATGGATGGTTGTCACCGTGCCAGATTCAATATTGAACGCATCATCCAACACTTTGATGACGGGAATGATGCAGTTTGTTGTACAGGATGCATTGGAAACAATACAATCTTCCGCAACCAATGAATGGTGATTGACACCATATACCACGGTTGCATCCAAGTCATTTCCTCCCGGGTGAGAAAACAGAACTTTTCTGGCGCCACTGGCAATATGAGCTTCTCCATCTGCCCGCTCACCATACTTACCCGTACAGTCAAGCACGATATCAATGCCCAGTTTTTTCCACGGTAAAGCTGAAATATCCTGCTGATGAAACAGCCGAATACTGTCATCTCCTACTTGCAATAAATCATTATTCAGGCGTATATCCCATGCAAAACGCCCATGACTGGAATCGTATTTCAATAAATGAGCAATGCCTTCCGCATCTGCCAATTCATTAATAGCGATCACTGAAATTTCAGCCCGACGCCCGGATTCGTAAATAGCACGCAAGACACTGCGCCCTATTCTCCCAAAGCCGTTAATCGCCACCCTGATAGTCATGTTACTCCCTGAATTTCTCTGTAGTCATGCAACCGCTTAGGATAACTGAGCAACTGCTGCTTGTACGGATAATTCATCACAAAATTAACCAGATTGTGACAGACAAGACATTTTTTCACTCTGATTTACGCACTGAATTTATGGATTTTACGCACTAAACTGAAACGATTCAGCTATTATGAAAGCAGATTACGAGAAAAAAAGCATAATGGCAAGCGCCATTCATCACACTGTAGAGGAAAAATTGAATAAAAAAAGAGCGCATTCGCTCCAAAATTGATTCGAATGCGCTTAAGAGAATAATTTGCCGATTATTTCAGCAGAGCGGTCGCTTTGGAAACCACGTTTTCAACAGTGAAGCCAAACTCTTTGAACAGAGCATCAGCAGGAGCAGATTCACCGAAGGTTTTCATACCGACGATATCGCCGTTGATACCAACGTATTTGAACCAGTAATCAGCAATACCCGCTTCGATGGCAACACGAGCAGAAACCGCCGCAGGCAGTACTGCTTCACGGTATGCCGCATCCTGCTTATCAAAAGCATCAGTGGATGGCATGGAAACAACGCGAACCTGACGGCCTTCTGCACTCAGTTGTTCAGCCGCTTTAACAGCCAGTTCAACTTCAGAGCCTGTTGCAATCAGGATCAATTCAGGCTGACCTGCGCAATCTTTCAGGATGTAAGCGCCTTTCTCGATATTCGCCAGTTGCTCAGCAGTACGCGCCTGCTGTGCCAGATTCTGACGGGAGAAGATCAGAGAAGTCGGGCCATCTTTGCGCTCAATCGCATATTTCCACGCAACCGCAGATTCAACCTGGTCACATGGGCGCCATGTGCTCATGTTTGGCGTTACGCGCAGGCTGGCGATTTGCTCAACTGGCTGATGGGTTGGGCCATCTTCACCCAAGCCGATGGAATCGTGGGTATAAACGAAGATGCTGCGGATTTTCATCAATGCCGCCATGCGAACTGCATTACGGGCATATTCAACAAACATCAGGAATGTTGCGCCATAAGGCACAAAACCGCCATGCAGTGCGATACCGTTCATGATGGCAGACATACCGAATTCACGTACACCGTAGTGAATGTAGTTACCGTCCTGCACTTCGTTCAGTGGCTTAGAACCAGACCACATGGTCAGGTTACTTGGTGCCAGGTCAGCGGAACCACCCATGAATTCCGGCAGAACTTTACCAAACGCTTCCAACGCATTTTGTGATGCTTTACGGCTTGCAATGGAGGCTGGATTCTGTTGTAAGTTTTCAATGAATGCCTTGGATTCAGCTTCCCAGTTCTCTGGCAGTTCACCGTTGGTGCGACGGGTGAATTCTGCGGCCAGTTCAGGATGAGCCTGCGCATAGGCAGCAAACGCCTCTTTCCATGCTGCTTCTTTGCCCTTACCTGCTTCCTGAGCATTCCAGCCAGCATAAATGTCCTGAGGAACTTCGAACGCAGGATGTTCCCAACCCAGTGCCTTGCGGGTTGCTTCGATTTCCGCATCACCCAGTGGAGCACCGTGGCATTCTTCTTTACCTGCTTTGTTTGGTGAACCAAAGCCGATAATCGTTTTACACATCAACAGAGATGGTTTGCCAGTCTCTTTGCGTGCGGCTTCAATAGCGGCTGCAATCGCATCAGAGTCATGGCCGTCTACGCCACGGATAACATGCCAGCCGTATGCTTCAAAACGTGCTGCGGTGTCATCAGTGAACCAGCCTTCAACTTCACCATCAATGGAGATACCGTTGTCATCATAGAAAGCGATCAATTTGCCCAGTTTCAGCGTACCCGCCAAAGAACACACTTCATGGGAGATCCCTTCCATCATGCAGCCATCACCCATAAACACATAAGTGTAGTGATCGACAATATCATGACCAGGACGGTTAAACTGCGCTGCCAGTGTACGTTCTGCGATCGCAAACCCTACTGCATTGGCGATACCCTGCCCCAGTGGGCCAGTGGTCGTTTCTACGCCCGCCGTGTAGCCATATTCTGGGTGACCAGGGGTTTTGGAATGCAGTTGACGGAAATTCTTCAAATCATCGATGGAAACATCATAACCTGTCAGGTGCAGCAAGCTGTAAATCAGCATAGAGCCATGGCCGTTGGATAACACGAAGCGGTCACGATCAGCCCAATTAGGATTAGAAGGATTATGGTTCAGATAATCGCGCCACAGCACTTCGGCAATGTCAGCCATTCCCATTGGTGCGCCAGGATGCCCTGATTTTGCTTTCTGCACAGCATCCATGCTCAAGAAGCGGATAGCATTAGCAAGGGTTTTACGAGTGGTCATTCTTTACTCCAAGTCGGATAAAAGCGTTAGTGAACTAAGAACTAATTTTCGCAGCGCAGCATACAAACCGCAATCATTAATGCCAGATTAAGGGAAACTATCTTAATTTCCTTTTGGCAAAAATTCTTTGATTTACCCCGTTGTTTAGACGCATTCTCAGGCCAATGCGTACAATCGAAGGTGAATTTGCGCAAAATGGGATAATTTCATATCGTGATTTGCGCAATAAGAAAGTGATTATTAGACACGATACTCAACAAGTTAATCAAGACCAAAAAAGCGAGTTTTTCTGCCAAGCCAGAATTATGATATAAGAGTGATAATCACTGGTGGCTAAAAACATTTACTCATTCAAAGAACGGTAAATTTCATAATTTTTATCATCAAAACAAACCAGATTCACTCGCAATATATTTTATTGGCTAACAAACCCGAATAAATCACCTCCAAAGCGATTTCATCGGCCAATTTTTTATTAATCATATTATCAGACTTCATTATAATATCCCCAAACAAAGATTATTGTAAACTTACTTTATATAACACATTGATTAAATATTATCATCCGGTTTATTCTGTAAGAATAGATAAAAACTCGATAAAAACATCCACAATGGAATTAGAAACCCTCAAAATAATTACCCCTCCATTATCACTCCAATATAAAAATTAAATTATTCCACCCGACAAACAAAATAATCACCAAAGGACATCAAACCAATAAACGTTAATTATTGGATGATAAAAAAAAGTGATTTGAAATAACCAAGGAAAAAATATGAATAAAATAATAATTTTTATCTTTTCTTTTTTATTTGCAGCCAACAAAGCGGCAACTTGAAAGATGACGGGTATATTCACGGATAAATTTCAAGCGTTAATAATCACGATAAAAAAACAAAAAATAACAGGATAAAAATCTATATACCTGATATTAATACAGCTCTATATTATTAGATTATTTCTATCCGAAAGCTAACTACCTATGACCAAATCAAACATAACATCCGATTCAACATCAACACTCACCATAATACAACCAGACTCCATCAATACAAAAAAAGATGCGCTTATTCACTTACTGCAAAATTGCGTCGAAAGTGATGCTTCCATCGGCTTTATTGCACCGCTGACAGAAAGCGAAGCAGCACAATACTGGCAAAGTGTCGAAACCGAACTCACTTCCGGTCATCGTCTGTTACTGGTTGCGCTGGAAGGTGAAAATATCGCAGGCTCAGTACAACTTTCCTTCTGTAAGAAAAAGAATGGTTTACACCGTGCCGATGTAGAAAAACTGATGGTACATACCGCCTACCGCCAGCGTGGAATTGGCAGAATGCTGATGGAAGAACTCGAAAGGTTGGCGAAACAGCATCAACGCAGTTTGCTGGTTTTGGATACACGCACTAATGACCCCGCATCAATGCTCTATAGAAAATGTGGTTTTATTGAAGGCGGACAAATCCCAAATTTTTCCATGAATTCCAACGGTGAATTTTCAGGAACTACGTATTTCTATAAGTTGATTTGATATTCAACCCCAAAAAAAAGCCCCGAGTTAAAAACTCAGGGCATCTATCAATAATGGTAGCGACAGGCTGCAATCATTATTTGATCTTCTTCAACCGAATACACCAAACGATGTTCCTCAGTGATACGCCTCGACCAGAATCCGGCCAAATTATATTTTAATGGCTCTGGTTTACCAATACCTTCGAAAGGGTGGCGACGTATGTCCTTAATAAGTTGATTAATACGTTTCAGTATTACCTTATCTGTTTGTTGCCAGTAAAGATAATCTTCCCAAGAACTACCGGAAAAGGTAATTTTCATCAATCTAAATCCAATTCCTTAACCAGCCCCTTTCCTGAACGTAATTCTGCGATTGAATCCATTAAACGATTTGCATTATTTGGCGAACGCATTAAATACGCCGTTTCCTGCAATGATTCATAATCAGACAAAGACATCAATACACAACTTTCCCCATTTTTTCGGGTAATAATAGCAGGGCTACAATCATTGACTACGCTGATCATAGTTTCGGAAAGATGTTGTCTGGCTTCACTATAGGTTAAGACTTTCATTATGACTGTCCCATTTCAATTTGTTGACAATGCACACTAATCAACCAACTCAATTGTACAATATATTGTACGGATATATTTTAGTCAACACTTGCGGGATGATATTTCAACAACAAATCATGAAAGAATTAATGCTCAACGTTCCAAAAGTGAGCTTTTTTATCTACTTTAGAGAATGTATTTTTAACGGATTGTTTTTAACAAATGTATTTTCGCGGAAAAAGAAAAAACCCCGAGTTAAAAACTCAGGGCTTATAGATTCTGGCGGTGCGGACGGGACTCGAACCCGCGACCCCCGGCGTGACAGGCCGGTATTCTAACCAACTGAACTACCGCACCGCATGGTGTTCTGGTTGAGAACGGGGTGGATAATACGAGCCGGAGCGCAATCCGTCAATCAATTTTTATAACAAAATAGTTCACTTGCACAGTTTTTCACCTTAATCATACTTTTTTCCCATCTTGCTACTGCTTTCATCAATGTATTTGTTCAGGTTTCGAACGCCAAAGACAGCTTCCGCCTTTCTTTTCCACTAAATCCAAACGGGACTCATGTTGAATTAATTCTTCATCAGAAGCATAGACAACTCTCAGGCCAGCCTGAGGGCGCGTAATTTTCTGGATTTCTGCAACCTGGGAGCTACCTGAAACTTCCCCTTCCATCGAAAAAGCCAATGATGTCTGGCCGCCGGTCATCGCCAGATAAACATCAGCCAGAATCTCGGCATCGAGTAATGCCCCGTGGAGAGTACGTTTCGAGTTATCGATATGGTAACGATCACACAACGCATCGAGATTATTGCGTTTGCCGGGGAAAAGTTTCCTTGCCAACATCAAGCTATCGGTGATCGTACAGAAATCCGCAGTCGGGGGAATATCACGTTTCAGTTTACCGAACTCATAATCCATAAAGCCGATATCGAACGTCGCGTTATGGATAATCAGTTCAGCCCCACGAATAAATTCAATGAATTCATCAGCAATATCGGCAAATTTCGGCTTATCCTGCAAAAATTCATCACTAATGCCGTGAATTTCAAACGCTTCCGGATCAACCAAACGTTCCGGTTTAATGTAAATATGAAAATGACGCCCCGTCAGACGACGGTTAATCACTTCCACTGCACCAATTTCAATGATGTTGTGTCCCTCATAGTGAACACCTAACTTATTCATACCTGTTGTTTCGGTATCGAGAACGATTTGGCGGGTAATTGCAGTGCTCATAGTGTTTTTTTGTGTCAGACTTAGAGTTTTGATTAAAGATGATATAGGAAGAGTCTACCAAAGATGAACAAACAGGTAGAAATTTTCACCGATGGTTCTTGCCTCGGTAATCCCGGCCCCGGAGGATATGGTGTTCTGCTCCGTTACCAACAAACTGAAAAAATGCTGAGTAAAGGTTATTTCCGCACTACCAACAATCGCATGGAGTTAATGGCTGCCATTGCCGGGCTTGAAGCCCTCAAACACCCCTGCACCGTTATCCTGACAACTGACAGCCAATATGTACGTCAGGGAATCACCCAGTGGATCCACAACTGGAAAAAACGTGGCTGGAAAAAAGCAGATAAATCTCCTGTCATCAATGTTGATCTCTGGCTGAGACTCGATAAAGCCATCTCTCACCATGACGTTGACTGGAGGTGGGTTAAAGGCCATGCAGGACATCGGGAAAATGAGTTATGTGATGAACTTGCCCGCACAGCCGCTAATAGCCCTACTCAAACCGATAATGGCTATATCGAAAGTGAAAATTAACCCGTTAATTAATAGCGTCGGTGAAAATTTTTCACCGCCCCTAACGCATTACTGAATTTCGGTTTCAACAACCTTGCCCGCATGGGGTTTAATGTCAGGGGGATTGTCCGCTTGCGGGCAATAATGACACTCAAACACCCAAACATCAATTCAATTGAGTTATAAAAACGCCCTCCACTTTGCCATGGCAAAACATGAAAATTAGCATGATGAACAACTTCATAGTTTAAAAGGCGAAGCCAATCCAATTGGCGAAACATAGAAAACATTTGGGCACGGCAAGGCTGCCAACGGCAGATGGGTGCAACTATTTTTCTTACCCCTAAGACACTTACCGGATTAAAACCACTGATAATCAACCAACCGTCATCAATCATCACTCTATCTACTTCTCTCAACAACCAATGAGGATCAATGCAATAAGTCAGCATATGTGCCAACAAGCAAGCATCAACAGATTTAGTTGCAAAAGGAAGATAATGGGGATCAGTTATCACATTCATATTTTCCCCCTGTAATCCGATGTTGACTTGATGGCTTATCAGACAGGAACGGCTGTCAATTTCTGCACTTAAGTTGCCGACTTTCAACAAATGAAAGCCAAACATTTTCGGCCACCACGGTTCCAATTGACGTTCCAGAGCAACGCGGTAATATTCTCCCCACGGTAACTCAACCCAAGAAACAGGAGGGATTATTTGTTTGTTCGAACGTGCTGAACGCATGTCATCTTCCTTTCAATCTATGATAAACCTACTACGAAAATGAGGCATACAATGGAGCTTATCAGGATCCCTGCCCTTTCAGATAACTACATTTGGTTACTTTGTGATGAAGACAAGCATTGTGTCATTATCGACCCCGCTGAATCACAGCCTGTCAATGACATTCTAGCAGCAAATCAACTTATTCCTGTGGCGATACTACTGACACATCATCACCATGATCATGTTGGCGGTGTGCCGGGCTTGCTCATAAAACATCCCGAATTACCTGTATATGGCCCTGAAGAGACACAAAACAAAGGGGCAACCCATATTGTGCACGATAATGACTTTATTGAGATTAAACGGTTTTCTTTCCGTATCATGGAACTGCCAGGCCATACACTTGGTCACATTGCATTCTATCAGGCCCCCTATCTATTTTGTGGAGACACTCTTTTTTCTGGCGGTTGCGGACGGTTATTTGAAGGTACAGCCGAACAGATGTTCTCTTCCCTTGAGAAAATTTCATCGTTACCCGATGACACATTGATCTGTTGTGCTCACGAATATACCGCAGCAAATATGGCATTTGCAAAGACAGTATTACCTGAAAATCAAACTATTCATGATTATGATAAAAAGATACTTAAATTACGTGAAAATCACCAGGCAACTGTTCCCACAACTTTACAAACAGAGAAAAAAATCAATGTTTTCTTAAATTGTCACCACATTGATTTACAAAAAAATATCGGCATCAAACCAAATTCAATGCCACTTTCTTCTGTTTTTCAGCAGTTAAGAGCTTATAAAGATCAATTTTAATTTTGTTGGGTTGTCTTCTGCGTGATTGGTCAGTATCATCGCTCACCTTTTAGGCAAACATCAAAAGAGCACATGAAGACAAAAGCGATCTTATTCGCCTCTGTTCTGCTTGCCGGTTGTCAATCGAGTCTGCAACAAAAGACTCCTTCCCAGCAGCATATACAGATGATGTCTTCGACGAATCAGAAAACAGACGGTATTGCAGAGCCAGAGGATTCTGCAAACTGGAAGGTGAGTCCGACAACCCAACAAGATTTGTGGGGACATATCCGTGATGAGTTGAAGATGGACATTCCTGATAACAGCAGGGTGCGCGAACAACAAAATTACTATCTGAAACACAAGAGCCATCTCCAAAATGTGACGTTACGGGCAGAACCGTACATCTATTGGATAGTTGAGCAGCTTGACGAACGAAACATGCCAATGGAACTGGTTCTGCTGCCCATAGTGGAGAGTGCTTTTAATCCCCATGCCACCTCTTATGCCCAGGCGGCTGGTTTATGGCAGATTATCCCAAGTACCGGCCGCTATTACGGCCTGACGCAGGATAAATGGTACGATGGCCGACGCGATATTGCGGCTTCAACAACTGTCGCGCTTGATATGCTTGAGTATCTGAACAAACGGTTCAATGGAGACTGGTTACTCACCATCGCCGCTTACAACAGTGGTGAAGGCCGGGTGATACGCGCAATCAAAGATAATCAGGCAAAAGGAAAGCCCACTGATTTTTGGTCACTGTCGCTGCCACGTGAAACAATGCACTACGTTCCTAAGATATTGGCGCTAAGTAACATTATTCGTCATGACAAAAAATATGCGTTCAAGTTACCAAAACCTAACAACCAGAAAGCATTGGCTAAGGTTGAGGTAGGACAACAAATCACGTTGTCACAAGCGGCTGAATTATCTGGATTATCATTGTCATCAATCAGGGCATATAACCCGGGTTATAAACAAGGCATGACTTCCCCTCATGGGCCGCATTACATCATGCTGCCACAAAAAAGCGTTAACCAGTTTAAGACTTCATTGACTGATGTCAGTGTTTTGAAAAATATTCGGCTGGCTGTCGCTCACAATACTCGCCAGCTACAGCAACAAGGCCAATATAAGGTTCGTGCCGGTGATACACTGTCAGCGATTGCAAAACGCTTCAATACAACTCATAAAGAGTTGCAAAGATTGAACAACTTGAAAACAGCCCATCGACTCAAGATTGGGCAGGTATTGAAAATCGATAACAGCAGCCCTGTTACCTATCATGTACGCAAGGGTGATTCGTTTTTTAGCATCGCCAAACGCCACGGCGTGAATATTAATGATCTGATGAGTTGGAATAAAAACATCAAAATCAAAGAAATGAAACCCGGCATGTCTCTAACGCTTTACCTTAATTAAATAAATTTGTTCTCTCCAGCATGGCTCCCTGTTCTTTTAGGCAGGGAGCTATTTCGTTTGCAATGAAATTATAAATTGTATCGATAGTATCGAATAGGTATAAATTGATGGTAGTACTATATACTGAACCGGAGAGTTTCATATATGACTTGGAAAAAGGTTTTCATATTGCTCTGTAGTAATCATGACGCTATACGTAAAGCTGCTACTGCTTCCATACAGCGTTATCAAGTCCCCCCTTCACGATGCTTTGCCTTTAGAAAATTGCCTGGTTTTCTTCTTTTGGATAGTGACCCACCTTCATTTGAAGACTGTGATCTTAATTCAAAATTACTCGTTTTTACTCACGGCACACGTTACAACACAGTCTATATAGAAGAAGATGATGAATATAATGGCAGGCAATTTGCTAAACTTCTCATTAGTTGTGGATTGAAAAGTATAGGTTTAGTCTCAATTAAAGCATGCAGAAGTGGTTGGGGAAATTTTCTACCTACATTTGTACATTATTTTAGTATAAATAAAGCAAAAATTGGTTGGGTACTAGGGTATAAAGGAGATATTTTCACCTCTGAGAATGGAATGCATTGTTATACATCAAGATTAGATTACCATGTGCACTCAAGATTTCACTTCAGAATACCTGATTTCTGTAGAGTACGTATTGTTGAAGGAAATACCCCCGTTATTATTCCTAATAAACGAAGATATAATCACTTTACCAGTATCAATCTTGTTGATTTTGATGATGATTAATTTTTCTATATTTCTTGGCACTGATACTAATTGATAATTAGCATCAGTGCCAGAGAAAAAGAATTTTTCATCACTGAAAACATCTATTTTCTCCAATATACCCATTAAATAAAAAATTGAATCTTATTCAAGCAATCGCACATAACAACTTGCCCTATTTCCTTTTCAAATAAAAATATACTGCATCATGTGTTCTTTCTGTATAAAATACGCCAAAATCATCATTGATGTACAATTATCTTGCTGATTTATAAGAATTAATAGAGGTATAAATTGACATTATTAAAATCCAATAAAGATAACTTCCCCGATGTTTTTACTGAAATTAAAGACGACCTCCTACTCCCTTCAGGACTGCAACTAGGCAGAACTCCTTATCGTGAAACAGAAAGCCGTGATTATAGCGCCATGCGCTTTCAACTGAACGGAAAATCGATCGTATTTCGCCAAGGTAAAATAACACCCAATAAACAAGGTCAATTTGTCACACTCTGGAAAAGACCGACGCCAGATTCAGACATCATGCCTTTTGAACAAAGTGATGATATTGATTTCTGTTTAATAGCCACGTTTTCTGAGAAGCAAAAAGGGATTTTTGTGTTTGATTCGCAAATCTTAATAACAAAAAAGATTTTCTCAACTCAATCTCAAGAAGGCAAAAGAGCCATTCGCGTTTACCCGTCATGGGTATCGCCTACGGCAAAGCAAGCCATCCAGACACAAAAATGGCAGTCCTTATACTTTATCAATTTCAATAATCAAGAGACTGCTATCGAAAAATTTAAGAAAATTTTTTCGCTTTGTCATAACTCAATAAAATAATAAACAAACAAGACTATCATTTGATTAAACATTTTATTTGGCGTTATCCTATTTATTTCAATGCAGTAAAAATAAGCTCTAACCTTATTAAGGCAACATACATGTATAAAAATGGATATTTTGTCACAGCAGAAATTAAAGCCAAAGAAAATGCAGATCTCAGTGTTGTTATAAAAGAACTGAAAATCTTACAACAAAAAACCCTTTTAGAACCCGGATGTGAAATATTCTCCATCCAACAATCCAGCGAAAATCCACGCTCATTCATCATGTGGGAAAAATTTATTGACTATAATTCATTAAAGAAACATTTTGAATATGAGCATGCACAATATTACTTATCTTTGGATTTAACCGAGATCGTACAATTTTTTACAACAGATATTATTTAATCCCACCAAAAATGAGCCTATCTAAGTAGGCTCTTAATGTGAATAGATAAGGAGTTGATTGTGGTTACCAGAATAAATTATGACAATTTACCTGCGTGTTCTCTGGTTGAAGTCTCAAACCTTATTCACCCGGATTTACAAATAGAAATTGAATCCATTATTGCTTTACATGGCTAATCAATTTTCCTGATTTTTAAACAGAAATCCTGCCTTTTCTGTGTGAAATAAAACGACAGGGCGAAATTTTTGCCAGTTGACAAACACAGCAACGTTGCACTATAAAACCTTAAGTTAACTTGAGATCAATAAAGATGGCAAAAAATAAACACATTGATTTCAATCGCGTCTTAACCATTGGCGAAGTTTCAAAACGCAGTGGAGTCGCGATATCAGCGATTCACTTTTATGAAGCAAAAGGGCTAATCAAAAGTTCACGCAGCCACGGCAACCAGCGTCGTTTTCCTTCCGTAGTCC
Source organism: Xenorhabdus khoisanae (assembly GCF_001037465.1). GTDB lineage: Bacteria > Pseudomonadota > Gammaproteobacteria > Enterobacterales > Enterobacteriaceae > Xenorhabdus > Xenorhabdus khoisanae. The sequence goes on along the minus strand of NZ_LFCV01000002.1, from coordinate 8,093 downwards.
TGCGTTATCTTGCGATTATTAAGGCTGCTCAAAGTACCGGGATCCCTCTTAAAGAAATTCAGGCTGTTTTATGTCAATTCCCGCCCAACAGTAATTTGACCGCAGAACAATGGCAGATCATTTCTTCACAATGGCGGGATATGTTGGATAAACGCATCAAAATATTGACCCGATTACGCAATAACTTAAATAGCTGTATTGGCTGCGGCTGCCTTTCACTCACAGACTGCCCTTTACGCAATCCGAATGATATTTTGGGAGAAAAAGGAACTGGAGCAATTATTTTTGAAAAGCTTTAGAAAGTCACATATCTATTAATCGGAGATAGGCTCTAAAAATATTATCCCTACTCATAGAGGTATTTTTATGAAAAAAGTAGCAATCTTAGTAGCATTAATTTCAGGAACTACATTACCTCCCGCAATAGCAGCAGAAAAAACCATTGAGATGCAGAGTTTCACCTCTGTTAACGCGCAAAATGGTATTGCTTTAACAATAAAATGCGCGACAACACCTTCATTAAAAGCCAAAGGAACGCAATCTTCCATCAATAAGCTCAATATCAGTCGTGATAACGATACACTTAATCTGATTAACGAAGCGGCTAAAGAAGATAATTCTCTCACCTCTGGTGTTAAAATTACGCTATACACTGACAAACCTCTGAAGAATTTATCCACTAAATCGGGGGTAAAAATGGAAGTGGATGCTTGTGCCGTCGATAGTGAAAATCTGGCAGTTTCAGGTGAAATGGGTAGCAAAATTGATGTTGCAGGTAAAACCAAATATCTTGATCTTACTCTGGGAATGGGGGCTGTATTTAATAAAAACGCTCAGAAATTCAGTGCCAATTCCGCCAAAGTGAATTTAAGTATGGGAGCATCTGCTTCTCTCTGCCATATTCCCAAAATCACTGGCAGCCTGACAGCAGGAACTCAGATCTTTGTTGATGAAGATGCTGTAGTTAAAACAACAGATAATTTCGCCAGCGAAATTTCTACAGATGCCTGCTCCTGAATAAATAGCTTTTAATTATATTTTGCAACATCATTCAGTCTATTTTACGTACCCTCATCAATCACTAAAGAGTAGGCTGAATGACAAGTTAAATACAGTTAAAAATAAACAAAATTTATTTAATCATCCACAAAAAACAATATAATTATATACCCATTGATATTTAATATATTACATTGATGAACTTAGCAGATTTCTTTTTACCAGTTGTAAAAGAAATTATCTGAAAATTTTATCCAACTCTTTAGATAAAGCTAACAGACTCAACAAATATGACGGAATTATTTCATCCTAATTTATCAGGAATATTTAATGAAAAACATTCTTAAAGCATCCCATCTTGCTATTACACTTGCTCTTACTACTGTCGTAACTTCAGCAATACCCACTGCTTTTGCAAAATCAACTGACCAAATCATCAATCAGGCACCGGGTTACTATCATCAAATGGTTGGGGACTTCATGGTTACCGCTATTTATGATGGATATCTTTATATTCCCTCCGCGTTACTGAAAGACATTGAAACAAAAGATATTCAGACGCTGCTTGCTCGCATGTTCCTTGTTGAAGGAAAAAATGGCGTCCAGACAGCGGTAAATGCCTACCTCGCCAATACTAAAGAAGGGTTGGTATTAATTGATACGGGTTCAAGCAAATGTTTTGGCCCTACGATGGGAAATGCCATTGATAATATCCGTGCCGCTGGCTATTCACCGGAAGAGGTAAAAACAGTATTGCTTACACATCTGCACCCCGATCATTCTTGTGGTATCGCTTCCGCAGATGGGAAAATGGCATTCCCTAACGCGGTTGTCTACGTTTCGCAAGAAGAAAAAGATTACTGGTTGAATCCTGAAACTATGGCTGCTGCCCCTGAAGGAACGCGCGCTACTTTCAAAATGGTCCAAGATGCTCTGGCACCCTATATTGCTAAAAACGCATTCCGTACTTTCAAAAGCGGAGATAACATCATTCCTGGTATCGAAGCAATATCAACTTTTGGCCATACTCCAGGCCATACGTCATTTAAATTACACTCTGGTAAAAATAACATGCTGATTTGGGGCGATATTGTTCACTCCTATTCAGTGCAATTTATGCACCCAGAAGTTGCTATAGAATATGATATAAATAATGATAAAGCCGTTGAAGCACGTAAAGCTATTTTCAAAAAAGCCTCAAAAGAAAAATGGTTAATTGGTGCTGCACATTTACCCTTTCCTGGTATCGGACATATCGGTAAAGATGCACAAGGGTATTCCTGGGTACCAGTAGAATACTCTAATTTACTGAAAATAAATAATTAACACTGTTATTCACAGTTAGTATATTAAATTTTCATCCGTATTTTCTTACTAAAACAAGTCACCCTATGGGTGACTTAATGCCTATCCCAACAGGCGTTAAAAAACATCCCCACTCTGGCGAAGTATCCAAACTGCGTCTATACTAAAAATTGAATATCATCTCAGCACTTCATTTGTAACATAAATCTGTTGTTTTCCATTTATAAATCTTGTTTAACTAATTTATAGGTTGTGTTTGAGATAACCAATATAAAAAATAAGGTAACTATGTTATGGAAAATAAAGACAAAACAATTAAAATACCCAGCGTATCCGATTCAGGTAAATCTACGCTCCCAGAGTCAGAAAATATGAATCGTAGTGAGGATCCAATTTCTCTCTCCCAAAATGACTCTTCTTTTTTCATGGAGAATGACCCTATACCTCCCGAAGATAAAATAAATCCTCACGTTTCATATCTAATTATAGATGATCATAAACGTACATTATGTATCGATGATATAGAATATGATAAAAAGCGCGCATATATGGGATCAGAACAATATTATTATGCCATTATCATATTAAAACTGAGGACTCTGAAAACACCAGGGAATCCAATGAGAGTGGCAGGTTTATACCAAGGAAAAAGGTTCTTCATGTATGCCTATGATACATCAGAAGAAACCACTAAAATATGCTGGGATACTCCTAATTCCTCCCCAGAGGATAAACGAATATCACTCAAAAAAGAGTATGTCAAAACGGAAGACGGAATGAGGAAATATAGACTCATTTGGAATAATCAGGGAACAGAAATGTTTTTGTACAGTCATGCCCATGATAAGTCTAAGCAATGGGCTTGGTTAACCGCATCCAATAAGAAATACAGTCTATTTACTCTGCATCCCCATTTTATTAAAGCAAGGCTCATAAAAACCTTACTAAAAAAAACTTGGCCAAAAATTCAATTTAATTTAGCAAACCTGCGAACTGTAGATACATTCTACAGATTAGTTTCAGATGAAAAAGCGAAAGATATATACAAAAAATCAGGACTAGAAAATTTCACATATAAAAAACAAGTTTTTGATTGTGATGATTTTAGTCTTGTATACAAAGCACAAGCCTGCAAAGAGGCCTATTCAGACAAAGAAATTTATGGGTATGCAATTGGGATAATATTAGGGAATACTAAAAAAACTGCACATGCCACTAACATATATATTACCCCTGAACTCAAAGTTAAAATTATAGAACCACAAACAGGAGAAATCACAGATGCTAAAGACTGGGAATACAAACCAAATTATATCTTAATATAAGATATTAATCCCGTATTCCACTTCAGCTTTTATTGTATTTAGTAAGAAAAATGGCGAACTAAACCGCCATTCTGTACTCAATCATGCCAGATTTTTCAGCCACCCAGTTATAGAGTCTCTGAGCACGTAGATTTGTTTCATGTGTATGCCAGTACAGACGTGTACATTCTTGTTTTTTGGCTTCCTGATGAACAAATTCAATCAGTTGCTTACCGATATGTTGCCCCCGTGCATCAGTAGCAACGGGTAATTTATGCAGGTTCTTTTTCAAAAATGATGTATCCCGGTTTTCGCCTGGGATTTTTAGTGGTTCCTGAAAAATTAATTGAATCGTTTAAATTAATGAAATATTACACTGATTCTCATTCTGGCTATTTAGAACAGGCAGCGTTAGCCCAATTTATTTCGGAAGGACATTATGCGCGCCATGTTCGTCGTATCCGAAAAATCTGTTATGAACGGCATGAAGCTTTAATCAATGCAATTAAAAAATATTTGCCTCATATATTTAAAGTGCAGCCAACAGATTCAGGAATACATGTGGTGTGCTGGTTACTCAATGGATTAAAAGAGAGTGAGGTAATAAAAAAATGTCATCAGATAGGTTTGGGCATTCAACCATTATCACGATACTGCATGCAACCTCATGAAAGAGAAGGTGTTCTTTTAGGGTATGCAGCCCATACACCGACCGAAATTGAAGAAAGTATTAAGCAACTATCAAGCATTTTGTAAAAACCTTTCGTGGAAATTTAATAACCGTTATCAGGTGGCAAATCCATATGCCAACACGTTATACAACACCATAGGTCAATTATGAGGATAATGAATGAGGTTATGAATAACCACTGTTTCATCGCCTGAATTAGCATAAGCATGGTGGCAATCAGCATGAAAACGCATGGATTCACCCGCTGAAATTTTATGCCAAGTGTCATTAAGACGGAGATCTAACTCCCCACTGAGAACAATAACATGCTCTATCACGCCGAATTCATGCGGAGAAGAGTCACTTGAAGCACCCGGTATTAATTCTATTTTGAGCAAATCGGTAAAAAGTTCGTCATCAAAAGGTATAAGTGGCGTTACACGCATGCCTGAGTTGTTTTGTTCAAAGATCGGTAATGCATTAAATCGGTGTAATACAGGCTGAAGTTGGGGAGCCGCCCCTTCTAAAAAAGTTGAAAAAGCAATGTTAAAGCCTGTCGCGATTTTCCACAGTGTCGAAATCGTCGGGCTTGATTGACCACGTTCAATTTGCCCGAGCATCGCCTTACTGACTCCCGTCAATTTCGCCGCCTGACTGAGGCTTAACCCTCTGGAAGCTCTTAATAATTTAAATTTTTCAGCAATTTTTGATGTGATATCACTCATTGGTGCTTTCTCAAAAGAAATAAATTCATGATTGAACGTTATAACGGACGATGATATTCTCACCATCGTCCGTTATAACGTCCGACAGGTAATATCATATGCCTAAGCTATCATTTTTTAGGGATTTCTCACCAGTAACACTTATCACAGGTTTTGTTGCGGTATTAGTTGGTTATGCTAGTTCAGTTGCGATAATTCTCCAAGCCGTGACGGCAATCGGTGTTGAGCCGGCACAAATAGGTGCTTGGCTGGTTATGCTCGGTGTAGGAATGGGGGTCACAACAATTGGGTTGTCACTCTATTACCGCACTCCTATTTTAACGGCTTGGTCAACACCGGGAATTGCATTATTGGCGACAAATTTTCCGGATACCTCCGTTAACGAAGCCATCGGTATTTTTATCTTTGCTTCGGCATTAATGTTGATATGCGGTATCACCGGACTATTTGCTAAATTAATGAACTACATTCCACATACCATAGCGGCGGCAATGCTTGCCGGGATATTACTCCGCTTTGGTTTGGAAGCATTTGAAATGCTACAAGTCAACTTTTGGCTTTGTAGTGCCATGCTACTTGTTTACTTAATTTTCCGCCGCTATTTTCCGTTATACGCCATCATCTCGACACTGGCGGTTGGCTTAATTATCTGTATTCTCAGCGGCGATTTAAATTTGGTGGATAAAAACATTACATTTTCCATACCTGAATTTGTTATGCCGCACTTTAGCGCAACCACACTCATTGGTGTAGGTATTCCATTTTTTATCGTCACGATGGCATCACAAAATGCACCGGGAATCGCCACTTTACAGGCGGCGGGATATCCTCCTCGTGCATCCAAATTACTTATTTGGACATCACTGATGACAATAATTCTGGCACCTTTTGGCGGATTCAGTATTTGTATTGCAGCTATTACGGCAGCCATTTGCATGGGAAAAGATGTTCATCCAGATCCGAATAAACGATATGTTGCCGCAGTCAGTGCCGGTTTTTTCTATCTGCTGGCAGGTATTTTTGGCGGAGCCATTTTCTATTTGTTCAACGCTTTTCCAATTCCATTAATAAAAATTTTGGCCGGATTAGCACTCCTTGGTACTTTTACAAATAGTTTGCATCAAGCGATCAAGGATCAATATACCAGAGATGCTGCCATTATCTGCTTTCTGATCACAGCATCAGGAGCAAATCTATTGGGTATCAGTTCCGCATTTTGGGGATTGATCAGCGGAATCATTGCTCACGCTGTATTAAAAAAACACCATCATCTATCAATGGAACAGGAAACTGAGCAAAATAGCCAGCAATAAATCATAATATAATTGAATAAGCTAACTAATTCGCGCTCAATAAAGAGCGCACAAATATTAAAGCCTATTCTGTGACTTCATTATTTTTATTGCATCTTCCATGGACTTAGTATTCATTCTATTTATATCATTCTGCCATTGCATATTTCTAAGAGACATTTCAGTAAGTTTGACCTCATTAGCAATGGTTTTACATTCCTGAATATCTATTGAGCCAACACGATCGAAGACTTCATTCATAACCTTAAATAATTCTGTGCCATCAATAAAATTTTCACCAAGAGCACGACACAATTCATTATTGTTGAGTGACGGAAGATTATCTGTCGGTATTCTGCTGGTAGAGCAACCTGCCATAACAAATACTGATAATAATAGCATTTTTCTTATCATTTAAAGCTCAATCCATAAAAGCGGGGCGGCAGTATACCCGCATATGAAGGGAAAATATAGTGTGACTAAATTGACCCGCCAATGACTAAATACATGAGAGGACAAATTACCTGCCAAAAATATTGAATTGAGATACTCATTCACCTCAGAAACATAGTTATCTATGCTCCTGAGATTTTGTTTCTTTACTATCACGCTGCATCTTGAAACCTATTGAATATACATATACCTAATGGATTTCAAATTGCATCACGGCGGCCAGAGAACGAATCCCCGGAAGCATAGATAACTATGTGACCGGGGTGAGTGAGCGCAGCCAACAAAGAGGCAACTTGAAAGACGAAGGGTATAGTTATTTACTATCAAATAATTGTAGCATATCCAATATTCAGGATTACCTACATCTTGAAGAACCATTCCTTCCGGTGGTTGAGTGAGAGTGATAGCCCAGCCTGTATTAGATTCGCGCATATAGCTAAATCATACTAATATGTCATAATATCCAAATCCAAAATGACAAGGCATAAAGTGAAATGGGTTACAGTTTAGATTTTCGAAAAAGAGTTCTGGCATACAAAGATAAACATTCGTTGACTTTCGAGCAAACGAGTGCCCATTTTGAGATTTCTATTCGTACCCTGTTCCGGTGGAGCCATAAAATAGAACCTTGCATGACGCGTGATAAGCCTCCCATGAAAATTCCTGATGAGGTGCTCATCGCGGATGTCCAAAATTTTCCTGATGACTATCAATGGGAAAGAGCAAAGCGCTTAGGGGTCTCACAATCGGCGATTCATTACGCTTTGAAACGGCTTCGGCTCACGCTTAAAAAAAACCTTAAAACATCCTCGCGCTGATCCTCAGCGTCGTCAGGCGTTTGTCGAGCGCATCAGCGGCTATGAACAGGAAGGCAAACCGATTGTGTATTTGGATGAAAGTGGTTTCGCGCAGTCAATGCCACGGATATACGGGTATTCAGAGAAAGGGCAGCGTTGTTTTGGTACACAGGATTGGCACGCGAAAGGCCGTATTAACGTCATTGGGGCAATTCTCGAAAATACGTTCATCACCTTAAGCTTATTTACTGGCAACATTAATGCCGATGTCTTTCATGCGTGGGTGACGCAGGATTTATTGCCAAAACTCCCACACGGTGCCGTGATAGTCATGGATAATGCGCGTTTTCATAAACGACTTGATACGATACAAGCGATAGCAGAGAGTCAATATCAATTAGAATGGCTGCCCGCTTATAGTCCGGACTTGAATCCCATAGAACACAAATGGGGTGGGGCAAAAGCGATAAGAAGACAAAAAAGATGTTCAGTTGATGAGCTGTTTACAGAGCATATTGAATATGTCATGTTATGCTGATTTTGCTATA
>NZ_LFCV01000001.1 GCF_001037465.1 Xenorhabdus khoisanae | reverse complement strand
TCTATATTCTGAATAATAGTGTGTTTTTAGTTGCCTAAGAGTACAGCGGATGACATTTCGACAATGGTTCTTTTAGTCAATCTGGTTAGGAAATCTCGAATTGTCAATAAAAGTAAGAAGATTTGTATAATGTATTCTTATAATTTATCTTTGGCTTTCCTAAAGTTAATTTAGGTTTTTCTCACATGATAGTTTGATAATTTTTTTGAGTTTTTACCCATAACATTTTTAGGTTATTTTGTAAAAATCTTAACTCATTAAAAATACTTATATTATCTTGGCGCATTAAGTTTTCCTAATTCAGGTTATGTTATTCTTTGAAGCAAGTCAGAAAAAGGATATTTGTACTGGAAATTGGGGATTATGTGATGTAAATAGGGTTTTATCTCTAATTTATTTTTGGATTGCATAAATTTTGTTAAGAAAGGAGAAAATAAAACCCGTGATGTTCTAAATAGTGAAAAAAATGCAGTAAACCTTTGCCCTATTTAATAGAGTAGAGTAATGTCACAATCGGTATTATTTTATTTGATACTGCTGAAGTAAAAACACCAGGTTAGTTAGTAATTAAAATCAAAAAAAAGTGATGAATAAACAATGATAAATGCAAATCGTCAGATAATAAACCTCGATCTCGATCTGCTAAGAACTTTTGTTGCCGTTGCTGACTTAAATACTTTTGCAGCAGCAGCAGCAGCTGTTTCTAGAACGCAGTCAGCTGTGAGTCAGCAAATGCAGCGGTTGGAACACCTCGTGGGGAGAGAATTATTCGCTCGTCACGGCCGCAATAAGCTTCTGACCGAGCACGGGCTTCAACTTCTTGGTTACGCACGTCAGATTCTTCGTGCCAATGACGATGCAACAGCATCATTAACCTACAATGATGCAGACGGTGAATTAAGAATAGGCGTATCAGATGACGCTGTTGATACACTGCTTCCCTTCTTGTTGAACCGTATTGCCTCAGTCTATCCACGTGTTGCTGTTGATGTGCGGATTAAACGCGCTCAGTTTATCGAAAGCATGTTGGATAACCATGAGATTGATTTGGCATTAACCACAGCAAAAATTAACCACCACCCCAAAACAGCCCTACGCTCTTCGCCTGTTTTATGGCATTGCGCGCCGGATTTCCAATTACAAACAAACGAACCCGTGCCATTGGTTGTAATGGATGAAACCAATCCATTCCGCCAAATTGCGCTGGACACACTTGATATGGCAGGCATTTCATGGCGTATTGCATATGAAGCGGCTTCCCTGTCTGCTGTTCGTGCAGCTGTAAATGCAGAAGTTGGCATCACAGCTCGACCTCTGGAAATGCATAATGCAGACCTGAGAATTTTGGGTGAAAGTGAAGGGTTACCGCGTTTGCCGGAAATTCAATTCTACCTATATCGCAACAGTAATGAACAGAATGAATCTGTCCTGACTGTTTTTGATGCTATAGAAAATAAGAAAACACCTTATACCGTGACGCCTGTCGAATCCGATGAGCCTAATGAAATGGATGAATCTATTGAACCCATTGATATTACTAAATCGGCTGAGTCAGTTGATGAAACTTCCGTCGAAAATATAGACGAATAAGTATTTAAGTATTATGTGTTTTATAGGCTAATATTTCCATTTTACTTGTGGAGATATTAGCCTATTTGCTAATTGTGTATTAATAATCCTCCTAGGTTTTCATTCCCATTTCTGATATTTCCATTAAGAAATATACTCTATTAATTTTCCTATCACTTTCGAATTTTAGTTAAAAGAATGTTGCTGCGTTAACAAATTTCATTTTGCTAAATTGATAAAATAAATCCGTTTTTAGAAATAGCGGTGTTATCGCAATCAAATAGTTCTTTTTAGAAACAGTTTATTAAGAATTGAATAAATTACGTTCATGTATTGAATATTTTTCAATGAAACTGTGCACTTGATCATAAAAATACCCCAGACAGTACAGTGGAAAGACAGGTTTTTCCTGCGATAATGGTGTAGTAAAGTCGAGTTATCGGTTAGACTAGTCATGTCAGGGAGTTGTTTTTTTACACGACTGACACGTTTTAGCGTTATACCAGCACAATCTGTTAATTAATGGTTTTTTGTTTGTAAATAAATAGGTAAGCGCTTTTTGCCCTTGTGGCAAAATATTGTTGAGAGGAATAAAAACCAAGACGATCCAAGCGCCAAAAGATATTGATTAGCGCTGTTTCATATTTGGTTGTTATCCCTTCCCATGAATCGATGTGGTGCAACACTGCCAGCTAAAAGAGCAGACACCTTGACACCACTTTTGATGAGTAAGCAACGAGTATGTCTACATCCACTGGAATTTTAGCCCATCACTGGGCATTTGCGGTTTTCCTAATAGGTGCTCTTGGGTTGTGTGCGCTCATGTTACTGGGCGGGTACTTCATGGGGGGCAGGGCGAAAGCCAGGGCAAAACACGTACCTTATGAATCAGGTATCGATTCTGTCGGCAGTGCTCGTATGCGTCTGTCGGCAAAATTCTATCTGGTTGCCATGTTTTTTGTCATCTTCGATGTTGAAGCCCTTTACTTGTATGCTTGGGCCGTCTCAATCAAAGAGAGCGGTTGGTTGGGCTTTGCCGAAGCAAGCATTTTCATTTTGGTGTTATTGGTAGGCTTGGTTTATCTGGCGCGCATTGGCGCTTTGGACTGGGCTCCGGCACGTTCAAAACGTCAGGTCAGTAAACCGAGTGCTGACACCTATACCAACAACAGTCATATGCAGTAATAGCGAGGCATGAAAGATGGATTATACGCTCACCCGCATAGATCCGAACGGTGAGAATGACCGTTATCCCCTGCAAAAACAGGAAATTGTTACAGATCCCCTGGAGCAGCACGTTCACCGCAGTGTTTATATGGGAAAATTAGAACATGCTCTGCATGACATGGTGAATTGGGGAAGAAAAAACTCCCTGTGGCCCTATAACTTCGGGCTTTCTTGCTGTTATGTAGAAATGGTGACGTCGTTTACCGCAGTCCACGATGTTGCACGTTTTGGTGCAGAAGTATTGCGGGCATCTCCCCGTCAGGCTGACTTCATGGTGATCTCCGGAACCTGCTTCGTCAAAATGGCCCCTGTCATTCAACGCCTTTACGATCAAATGCTGGAACCAAAGTGGGTTATTTCCATGGGAGCCTGTGCAAATTCTGGAGGTATGTACGATATTTACTCCGTGGTTCAAGGCGTTGATAAGTTTATCCCTGTGGATGTTTACATTCCCGGCTGTCCTCCCCGCCCGGAAGCCTATATGCAGGCATTGCTGCTGTTGCAGGAATCCATAGGCAAAGAACGCCGCCCGTTGTCATGGGTTGTCGGCGATCAGGGGGTTTACCGCGCCAATATGCAATCAGAAAGAGAACGGAAGCGCGGTGAACGTATTGCAGTGAAAAACCTGCGTACTCCAGACGAAATTTAAGGCTTTTAGCCATATAGCGTAACCAGAGCAATGTGTTGCGATCACAAAAACCCTGATCAAGCGTTGTGGTGAAGAATGATGACAGATCAGATAGCGCAAGAAAGCGCCCGGCCAGCTTGGCAAACACAAGATCATCTTGATGATCCTGTTGTTAGCGAGCTTAATCGTCAATTTGGTCCGGATGCCTTTACTGTCCAGCCTACTCGTACCGGCATGCCCGTTGTTTGGGTCAAACGGGAAAAGTTACTGGAAGTAATGACATTCCTGAAAAAGTTGCCTAAACCTTATGTCATGCTGTTTGACTTGCATGGCGTTGATGAGCGTCAGCGCTCTCACCGGCACGGCTTGCCTGCTGCCGACTTTTCAGTGTTTTATCACTTGATTTCCATTGAGCGTAACCGCGACATCATGCTGAAAGTCGCGCTTGCTGAACAAGACCTGAATATCCCAACGATTACGTCAATTTTTCCGAATGCCAATTGGTATGAGCGTGAAACTTGGGAAATGTTTGGCATTACCTTCAAAGGTCATCCAAATTTGCGTCGCATCTTGATGCCGCCAACATGGGAAGGTCACCCGTTGCGCAAGGAATACTCTGCTCGCGCCACGGAGTTCGATCCTTTCATTCTGACCAAGCAGAAAGAAGATCTGGAGATGGAAGCGCTGACTTTCAAACCAGAAGAATGGGGCATGAAACGTGGTACCGATAATGAGGATTTTATGTTCCTCAACCTCGGCCCTAACCACCCTTCTGCTCACGGCGCATTCCGCATTATTCTGCAACTTGATGGCGAAGAAATCGTCGATTGCGTTCCCGATATTGGTTACCACCACCGTGGTGCTGAAAAAATGGGTGAACGTCAATCATGGCACAGCTATATCCCTTATACCGACCGAGTTGAATATCTGGGCGGATGTGTTAACGAAATGCCTTATGTGCTGGCAGTTGAAAAACTGGCAGGCATTGAGGTGCCGGATCGGGTGAAAACCATCCGTGTCATGCTGTCCGAGTTGTTCCGCATCAATAGCCACCTGCTGTATATCAGTACATTTATCCAAGACGTTGGTGCAATGACCCCCGTCTTCTTTGCCTTTACTGACCGACAGAAAGTTTACGATGTGGTTGAAGCAATCACAGGTTTCCGTATGCATCCGGCATGGTTCCGTATTGGCGGAGTTGCCCATGACCTGCCGCGCGGCTGGGATAAACTGCTGCGTGAATTACTGGACTGGCTACCGAAACGTTTGAACTCTTATGTCAAGGCCGCGCTGAAAAACAGCGTATTGAAAGGACGCTCTGTGGGTGTGGCTTCCTATAATTCGAAACAGGCTTTGGACTGGGGGGTTACTGGCGCGGGTCTGCGTGCAACCGGTATCAGCTTTGACGTGCGTAAATGGCGTCCGTATTCCGGTTATGAAAACTTTGATTTCGAAGTACCGACAGGCTACAACGGCGATTGTTATGACCGTGTGATGCTGAAAGTGGAAGAAATTCGTCAGAGTATGCGTATCCTTGAGCAGTGTCTGAAACATATGCCAGAAGGCCCATTCAAGGCTGATCATCCGCTGACAACCCCTCCACCAAGAGAGCGCACTTTGCAGCACATCGAAACCATGATTAACCACTTCTTGCAGGTGTCATGGGGACCGGTCATGCCTGCTAATGAATCATTCCAGATGATCGAAGCGACTAAGGGTATCAACAGTTATTACCTGACCAGTGATGGTAGCACCATGAGTTACCGCACCCGTATCCGCACACCAAGTTTTGCTCACTTGCAGCAAATTCCATCGGTGATCCGCGGCAGTCTGGTTTCTGACCTTATCGTCTATCTGGGCAGTATCGATTTTGTTATGTCTGATGTGGATCGCTAACGATGCAAAGTGAATTTAACGCAAACAAGCAAGCACGTCTTGATGTGGTTAACGTAACGGACGCTCAGACACCGGATAAGTTTGTGCTGAGTACTGAAGAACGTGATGCTATCGAGCAAGAAAAACACCACTACGAAGATCCGCGTGCTGCGTCAATTGAAGCACTGAAAATTGTGCAAAAACACCGTGGCTGGGTACCGGATGGTGCCATTTATGCCATTGCTGAGGTGTTAGGCATTCCAGCCAGTGATGTGGAAGGTGTGGCGACGTTTTACAGCCAGATTTACCGCCAGCCAGTAGGTCGCCATATTATCCGCTACTGTGACAGCGTTGTATGTCACATCACGGGCTATCAGGGCGTTCAGGCAGCGATAGAATCGCACCTGAACATTCGTCCGGGGCAAACCACGGCAGATGGGCGTTTCACTCTGTTGCCAACCTGCTGCTTGGGTAATTGTGACAAAGGGCCGACCATGATGATCGATGAGGACACCCATAGTTACGTGAAACCAGAAGAAATTGAAAAATTACTGGAGCAGTATCCATGACAACGCATTCAGGAGTGAAAGAAATTATCCGCGCAGCGGAATCTCATCCCCTGACATGGCGGTTGCGTGATGACCAACAACCTGTCTGGTTGGATGAATACCGAAGCAAAAATGGTTATCAGGGAGCCGAAAGAGCCCTGAAGGGCATGGCTCCTGATGACATTATCGCCTTGGTAAAAGATGCTGGCTTAAAAGGCCGTGGTGGTGCGGGTTTCTCTACAGGCTTGAAATGGAGCCTGATGCCAAAAGACGAAAGCATGAACATCCGTTACCTGCTGTGTAATGCGGATGAAATGGAACCCGGCACTTACAAAGACCGCTTGCTGATGGAACAACTGCCGCATTTGCTGGTGGAAGGCATGTTAATCAGTGCGTTTGCACTGAAAGCCTATCGTGGCTACATCTTCCTGCGTGGTGAATATGTCGAGGCGGCTGTTCATTTACGCAAAGCGATTGAAGAAGCAAAAGCGGCTGGTTTGCTTGGCAAGAATATTTTGGGCAGTGGCTTTGATTTTGAACTGTTTGTTCATACCGGCGCGGGACGTTATATCTGCGGGGAAGAAACCGCATTGATTAACTCCCTTGAAGGGCGCCGTGCAAACCCTCGCTCAAAACCTCCATTCCCTGCGACATCCGGTGTTTGGGGTAAACCAACGTGTGTCAATAACGTCGAGACGCTGTGTAATGTTCCTGCCATCCTCGAACATGGGAAAGAGTGGTACATCGGTCTGAGTGAAGGCAAAAGTAAAGATGCCGGCACCAAACTGATGGGCTTTTCTGGTCGGGTCAAAAATCCGGGATTGTGGGAGTTGCCTTTTGGTACGACGGCTCGTGAAATTCTCGAAGATTACGCGGGTGGTATGCGGGATGGACTGAAATTCAAAGCATGGCAACCGGGTGGTGCCGGAACCGACTTTCTGACAGAAAATCACCTTGATTTGCCTATGGATTTCGAAAACATCGCAAAAGCGGGCAGTCGGTTAGGCACTGCGCTGGCGATGGCAGTGGATCATGAGATCAACATGGTTTCCCTGACTCGCAATCTTGAAGAATTCTTTGCCCGTGAATCTTGTGGTTGGTGTACACCATGTCGTGATGGCTTACCGTGGAGTGTAAAAATTCTCCGTGCCATTGAGAATGGTAAAGGCCAACAGGGCGATATCGAAACATTGGAACAACTCTGCCGTTTCCTTGGCCCGGGTAAAACTTTCTGTGCCCATGCACCCGGAGCAGTAGAGCCTTTGCAAAGCGCTATCAAATACTTCCGTGAAGAGTTTGAAGCGGGAATCGTCACCAAAGACTACGGCAATACCAGCCTGATTGCGGGTATTCAACCAAACCTGCTTAAGCAACGTTGGTAAAACTGGCTTTGCAAGCAAAAACAGTGCTAAAGCAGAATTTTGATTAACGCCTGCCACGGCAGGCCATTGGGAAGCATGCTGACTATGGCTACGATACATGTAGACGGCAAAGATTATGATGTAAACGGGGCTGATAACCTGTTGCAAGCCTGCCTCTCATTGGGGCTTGATATACCTTATTTTTGCTGGCATCCAGCGCTGGGAAGCGTTGGCGCTTGCCGCCAGTGTGCGGTCAAGCAATATCAGAACGCGGAAGATACGCGCGGTCGTCTGGTGATGTCTTGTATGACACCTGCATCAGATGGCTCGTATATCTCCATTGATGATGAAGAAGCAAAACAATTCCGCGCAAGTGTAGTTGAATGGTTGATGACCAACCACCCTCATGACTGTCCTGTTTGTGAGGAAGGGGGAAACTGTCACTTGCAGGATATGACGGTCATGACGGGGCACTCATTCCGTAAATACCGTTTTACCAAACGTACTCACCAAAACCAGGAGCTGGGGCCATTCATTGCGCATGAAATGAACCGCTGTATCGCCTGTTATCGTTGCGTTCGCTACTACAAAGATTATGCGGATGGGACAGATTTTGGCGTTTATGGTGCGCATGACAACGTCTACTTTGGTCGTCCTGAAAGTGGCACTTTGGAAAGTGAGTTTTCCGGTAACCTTGTCGAAATCTGCCCAACAGGGGTATTTACCGACAAGACCCATTCAGAACGCTATAACCGTAAGTGGGACATGCAGTTTGCGCCAAGTATCTGCCAGCAATGCAGTATCGGCTGTAACACCAGTCCCGGTGAACGCTACGGTGAATTACGCCGAATCGAAAACCGTTATAACGGCACTGTTAACCACTACTTTATGTGTGACCGAGGGCGCTTTGGCTACGGTTATGTCAATCGTGACGACCGTCCCCGCCAGCCACAACAATTGCGTGGCGATCAATGGATATCACTGAATGCCGAGCAGGTTATGCAAGGGGGCGCAGATATCTTGCGTCAGGCAAAAAATGCCATTGGTATCGGTTCACCGCGCGCCAGCATTGAAAGTAACTTTGCCTTGCGTGAATTGGTTGGAGCGGAAAACTTCTACAGCGGCATTTCATCGGAAGAACAACATCGCCTTGATATGATGCTGGAAATTCTCCAACAAGGTGGAGTTTACACGCCATCATTGCGTGACATTGAGGGTTACGATGCCGTATTGGTATTAGGGGAAGATCTGACTCAAACCGCTGCCCGCATGGCATTATCTGTGCGTCAGGCAGTGAAGGGCAAGGCTCGCGAAATGGCCGCCGCCCAGAAAGTGGCAGACTGGCAAATCGCTGCTGTCATGAATATTGGTCAACACGCCAAATATCCTCTGTTCTTGACCAGCGTCGATGAAACCAAACTGGATGATGTTGCAGCATGGAGTTACCGTGCACCTGTTGATGATCAGGCTCGCTTTGGTTTTGCGGTGGCACATGCATTGAACAACATTGCTCCTGCTGTCAATGACCTGCCGGATGAGCTGAAAGCAAAAGTAGAAATCATTGCCCAAGCACTGCGCGAAGCGAAAAAGCCGTTGATTATCAGTGGCAGCAATCCGGGTAGCGATACTCTGATTCAGGCTGCTGCCAATATCGCGTGGGCATTGAAAGATAAAGGTGCCAATGTTGGGCTTTCCTATGTTGCGGCTTATGCCAATAGCCTGGGTCTGGCAATGATGGAAGCGCAGCCGTTGGATGCTGCTTTACGGCGTATTGGCAGAGGGGATTCAGATACCGTTATTGTGATGGAGAACGATCTCTATCGTCATGCACCTGCGGATAAAATCGATAGCGCACTTGATAGCCTGAAAAATTTGGTCGTCGTTGACCATCAGCGCACCGCGATTATGGATAAGGCCCATTTGATTCTGTCGGCGTCCAGCTTCGCTGAAAGTGATGGGACGTTGGTGAATCAGGAAGGTCGTGCACAGCGCTATTTCCAGGTCTACGAACCTGCGTTCTATGACAAATCTATCGTTATGCTGGAAAGCTGGCGCTGGATGCACTCTCTGTATACCACGTATACACAATGCCAGACGGACTGGACACAGCTTGACCACGTCATTGAAGCTTGTGTCAAAGCTATGCCGCAGTTTAAAGGCATCGTTAGTGCAGCGCCGGATGCTACTTTCCGTATTCGTGGGCAAAAACTGGCCCGCTCACCTCATCGTTACAGTGGTCGTACCGCCATGCTGGCTGATGTCAGTGTTCACGAGCAACGTCAACCACAGGATATCGATACGGCATTTGCCTTCTCGATGGAAGGGAACAACAGCCCATATGCACCTCGCCAGCAAATCCCGTTTGCATGGGCACCGGGTTGGAACTCACCACAGGCATGGAATAAATTTCAGGCCGAAGTCGGCGGCAAACTGCGTTTCGGTGATCCGGGAGTGCGTTTGATTGAAGCGGTTGATGGCGGGTTGAACTACTTTGACGGCATTCCAACTGCATTCACTGCACAAAAAAATCAATGGTATGTTGCGCCTTATTTCCATCTGTTCGGCAGTGATGAGTTATCACAGCGTTCTGATGTCATACAGGAGCGCACTCCTGAGCCGTATGTGATGATCAATCATAAAGATGCGGAGCATTTGAATGTGACAGAAGGAACCGTGATGGAGTTTGATTGTGAAGGACAGAAACTGCGTTTGGCAGTGCGCTTGAGCGGCAATCTGGCTCAGGGTCAAGTGGGTCTGCCGCTGGGTATGCCGGGTATTCCACCGGTTCTGGCTGGCAAATCAATCAATAACTTACGGGAGGCTGCATAATGAGTTGGCTGACTCCCGATGTGATTGAAATCCTGATAGCTGTTCTGAAAGCCACCGCCATTCTGTTGGTGGTGGTTGTCTGCGGGGCATTCATGAGCTTTTTTGAACGCCGCATCCTTGGTCTGTTCCAGAACCGTTACGGGCCAAACCGTGTGGGTTGGGGTGGTTCATTACAGCTCGTCGCAGACATGATCAAAATGTTCTTTAAAGAAGACTGGGCACCACGCTTCTCTGATCGGGCCATTTTCACCTTGGCCCCGGTCATTGCGTTTTGTTCACTGCTTCTGGCCTTTGTGATCGTGCCAGTGAGTCCAACATGGATGGTAGCAGACCTGAATATCGGTGTCCTGTTCTTCATGATGATGGCAGGTCTGGCGGTTTATTCCGTGCTGTTTGCGGGTTGGGCGAGTAATAACAAATATGCCCTGTTGGGTGCGATGCGCGCATCAGCACAGACATTGAGTTATGAAGTCTTCCTTGGTCTGTCCATGATGGGGGTTGTGGCACAAGCCGGCTCCTTTAACATGGTGGATATCGTTAACTCACAGCAACATGTGTGGAATATCATTCCCCAATTCTTTGGCTTCCTGACTTTTGCCATTGCAGGCGTGGCGGTTTGTCACCGTCATCCTTTTGACCAGCCGGAAGCAGAGCAAGAATTGGCTGATGGTTATCACATCGAATATTCCGGCATGAAGTTCGGCTTGTTCTTTGTCGGGGAATACATCGCTACCGTGACGGTATCTGCCTTAATCGTCACACTGTTCTTTGGTGGCTGGAATGGGCCTCTCTTGCCTCCGTTCGTCTGGTTTGTGCTGAAAACGGCATTTTTCATGATGATGTTTATCCTGATCCGTGCTTCATTGCCGCGCCCTCGTTATGATCAGGTGATGTCGTTTGGCTGGAAAATCTGTCTGCCGTTAACATTACTCAATATGCTGGCGACTGCCGCAGTGATTTTATACAACGCTCAATAAAGGGGTGATTGAACCATGACATTGAAAGAGTTAGTGGTCGGTTTCGCCACCCAGGTACGCAGTATTTGGATGATAGGGCTTCATGCCTTCCATAAACGCGAAACAAAAATGTATCCGGAAGAGCCGGTTTATCTGCCACCCCGTTACCGTGGGCGCATCGTTCTGACGCGTGATCCAGACGGTGAAGAGCGTTGTGTTGCCTGTAACTTGTGTGCGGCGGTGTGCCCTGTAGGGTGTATTTCCCTGCAAAAAGCCGAGCACAAAGATGGTCGTTGGTATCCTGAATTCTTCCGCGTTAACTTCTCGCGTTGCATCTTCTGCGGCTTGTGTGAAGAAGCGTGCCCAACTACCGCTATCCAGCTGACGCCGGATTTTGAGCTGGGTGAATTCAAACGTCAGGATCTGGTGTATGAAAAAGAAGACCTGCTCATTTCAGGGCCGGGCAAATATCCAGATTATAACTTTTACCGTAAGACAGGTATGGCGATTGACGGCAAAGATAAAGGTGAAGGCGACAACGAAGCCAAGCCTATCGACGTTAAAAGCCTGTTGCCGTAAGGAGCGATATTCATGGAATTTACATTTTATGTCGCAGGGCTGGTTGCCATCCTCGCAACACTCAGAGTGGTAACCCATACCAATCCGGTACATGCGCTGTTGTACCTGATTATCTCCTTGCTGGCACTATCTGTGGTGTTTTTTTCACTGGGCGCTTATTTTGCTGGTGCACTGGAGATCATCGTTTACGCGGGAGCGATCATGGTGTTGTTCGTCTTCGTCGTGATGATGCTGAATTTAGGGAAATCGGTCGTCGAGCAGGAGCGGGCATGGTTACAGCCCCGGGCTTGGATCGGCCCATCTATTCTCTCTATCGTGCTGCTGATTGTGTTGAGTTATGCCATCAGCAGGCTGCCACCTGCTGAAATTAGCGGTGAAGTGGTCAGTGCTAAAGAAGTGGGCATCAGCTTGTTTGGCCCTTATGTCCTGGCAGTTGAGCTGGCATCTTTGCTGCTTCTGGCGGGAATAGTGGTGGCTTACCACATTGGCCGTGAAAATCGACAAGGTGAAGTGATCAGCAATCGAGTGGAGGACCAACAATGATAGCGTTACACCATGGTCTTATTCTGGCGGCTATTTTATTTACGTTGGGCTTCGCTTGCCTGATTATCCGCCGCAACCTGTTATTCATGCTGATCGGGCTGGAAATCATGATCAATGCTTCAGCACTGGCATTTGTGGTTGCCGGCAGCTACTGGCTCCAGCCTGATGGTCAGGTAATGTACATTTTGGCCATTACTCTGGCAGCAGCCGAGGCGAGTATCGGTTTGGCACTGTTACTACAGTTGCACCGTCGTCGCCAGAACCTGAATATTGATACAGTCAGTGAGATGCGCGGATGAACTTACTCTATTTAACAATTCTGTTGCCACTGTTGGGGTTTTTGCTATTGGCATTCTCCCGTGGCCGCTGGTCTGAAAATCTGTCAGCCACTATTGGGATCGGTTCTGTTGGGTTGGCAGCACTGGTTACGCTTTGGGCAGGGATCGAATTCCTTTCCCAGAATGAAGCAGGGGGGCTGGTCTACAGCCAGACATTGTGGAACTGGATGGCCGTGGATAATTTCAGTATCCCCATGAATCTGGTACTGGACGGGCTGTCACTGACTATGTTGGGTGTGGTGACCGGCATTGGTTTCTTAATCCACATTTACGCTTCATGGTACATGCGTGGTGAAGAGGGTTATTCCCGCTTCTTCGCTTATACCAACCTGTTTATTGCCAGTATGGTGGTATTGGTACTGGCAGATAACATGCTGTTAATGTACCTCGGTTGGGAAGGGGTAGGTCTGTGCAGTTACCTGCTGATCGGCTTCTACTACAAAACCCCGGCCAATGGTGCAGCGGCAATGAAAGCCTTCATCGTGACCCGTGTGGGTGACGTGTTCCTTGCCATTGGGATGTTTATCCTTTACGACCAATTGGGTACGTTGAGCTTCCGCGAGCTGGCGGTATTGGCTCCACAACATATCGAAGCAGGCTCTACCGCGATCACTTGGGCAACCCTGATGATTCTGGGTGGTGCAGTCGGTAAATCAGCGCAGTTGCCATTGCAAACATGGTTGGCAGATGCGATGGCTGGCCCGACACCAGTGTCTGCGCTGATCCATGCCGCGACGATGGTAACTGCGGGTGTTTATCTGATTGCCCGCAGCCATGCCCTGTTCTTAATGGCACCAGATGTCCTGCATCTGGTTGGTGTGATTGGTGCAGTAACTCTGTTACTGGCCGGTTTCGCCGCGCTGGTACAGACGGATATCAAACGTGTGCTGGCTTATTCAACCATGAGCCAAATTGGTTACATGTTTTTGGCGCTGGGCGTACAAGCCTGGGATGCAGCTATCTTCCACTTAATGACCCACGCATTCTTTAAGGCATTGCTGTTCCTGGCTTCTGGCTCTGTGATTCTGGCCTGCCACCATGAACAGAACATCTTCAAAATGGGTGGCTTAAGCAAGCGAATTCCGTTTGTTTATGCCTGCTTCCTTGTCGGTGGATCGGCACTGTCGGCATTGCCACTGTTGACCGCAGGTTTCTACAGTAAAGATGAAATCTTGTGGGGCGCACTGGCAAATGGTCATATGAACCTGATGCTGGCAGGGTTGGCTGGGGCATTGATGACCTCTTTGTACACCTTCCGCATGATCTTCATTGTGTTCCACGGTGAAGAAAATACCCATGCTCACCCAGTTAAAGGCATTACCCACACTTTACCACTGTCAGTATTGTTGGTGCTGTCCACCTTTGTTGGTGCGTTAATTGCGCTACCTCTGACAGGCGTTTTGCCAGAAAGCAATACAGGACATGATGGCAAAGTGACACTGGAAATTATTTCTGGCGTCGTTGCTGTTGTCGGTATCTTGCTGGCGGCCGCGCTGTATCTTGGCAAACGTAATGTGGTCAATGCCACTGCAAACAGTGCGCCGGGGCGTTTCTTTTCCACATGGTGGTTCCATGCGTGGGGATTTGATGCGCTGTATGACTGGGTATTCGTGAAACCATTCAAAGGCATTACCCGCTTGTTGCAGAATGATCCTTTGAACTCACTGATGAACATTCCAGCCATATTATCCCGCTGGGGTAATAAAGGGCTGCGTTGGAGTGAGAACGGACAAGTCCGTTGGTACGCTACCTCTATGGGGTTGGGTGCAGTGCTGGTTTTAGCTCTGCTGCTTTTGGTTTAATTAAGGGACACATTGCGCCATGCTATTACCTTGGCTAATTCTACTGCCCTTCATCGGAGGCCTGCTGTGTTGGCAGGCGGAGCGCTTCGGCACTCGTATGCCGCGTTGGATAGCGCTTCTGGCGATGGGGCTGACATTGTTACTTTCCCTGCAACTGTGGTTGCAGGGCGGTTATACACTCACCAACCCTCAGGGTATTCCACAGTGGCAATCAGAGTTTCTGCTTCCGTGGATCCCACGTTTTGGCATTAGCATTCATCTGGCACTGGATGGTCTGTCCTTGCTGATGGTGGTATTGACTGCATTACTGGGGTTGATGGCTATTCTTTGTTCGTGGAATGAAAACCAGCCATACCAAGGGTTCTTCCACCTGAACTTGTTGTGGATACTCGGTGGGGTGATGGGGGTCTTCCTTGCCATCGACCTGTTCCTGTTCTTCTTCTTCTGGGAAGTGATGCTGGTACCGATGTACTTCTTGATCGCACTTTGGGGTCATAGAGGTTCAGAAGGTAAAACTCGTATCACAGCGGCAACGAAATTCTTCATCTATACCCAAGCCAGTGGTCTGGTGATGTTGATTTCGATTCTGGCGTTGGCTTTCATTCATCATGATGCAACGGGTGAATGGTCATTCAACTATGAAAAACTGTTGAATACGCCGATGTCATATACCATCCAATATTTGTTGATGTTGGGCTTCTTTATTGCATTCGCAGTAAAAATGCCGGTTGTGCCTCTGCATGGTTGGTTGCCGGATGCCCATAGTCAGGCACCAACAGCGGGTTCAGTTGACCTCGCGGGGATCTTGTTGAAAACCGCGGCATATGGTCTGTTACGTTTCAGTTTACCCCTGTTTCCACAAGCTTCTGCGGATTTTGCGCCGATTGCGATGTGGCTGGGTGTCATTGGTATCTTCTACGGTGCATGGATGGCCTTTAGCCAGACTGACATCAAACGTCTGATTGCTTATACCAGTGTTTCCCATATGGGATTCGTACTTATCGCCATCTATACCGGTAGCCAACTGGCTTATCAGGGGGCGGTCATTCAGATGATTGCACATGGTCTATCGGCTGCCGGTCTGTTCATTCTGTGTGGTCAGTTATATGAACGTCTGCATACTCGTGACATGCGTCAAATGGGCGGCCTGTGGGGAAGAATTCAACTTCTGCCTGCGATATCCCTGTTTTTCGCGGTAGCGACATTGGGTATGCCGGGAACCGGTAACTTTGTCGGTGAATTCATGATCCTGTTTGGTAGCTTCAGCAAATTCACCCTGATTACTACGGTATCCGTATTTGGTTTGGTTTTTGCGTCTGTTTACGCGCTGTATCTGATGCAGAAAGCTTATTACGGAACGCCGAAAACCGATAAACCATTGCCGCAGATGGATGCTCGTGAAATTTCCATTTTGCTGCTGCTGGTTGTCTTGCTGGTGATTTTGGGTGTTTACCCGCAGCCAGTTCTTGATACCTCTGCCGCAGCGATGAGTAACATCCAGAATTGGTATTCAGCTTCACTTTTAACTACAAGGCCGTAATTCGCCATGACAATAACTTCTGAACAATTGATCGCACTGTTGCCGCTATTAATCGTCGGATTGACGGTGGTGGTTGTGATGCTGTCCATTGCGTGGCGACGTGATCATTTCACCAATGTCGCCCTGACGGTGATTGGTCTTAACCTGGCCCTGCTTTCTCTCTATTTTGTGGGACAGCAGGAGCCGATGGATGTCACGCCTCTGATTCATGTGGATCGTTTTGCGATGTTCTATACAGCACTGGTGCTGATTGCGAGCCTTGCAACGACGACATTTGCCTACTCATGGCTGGAGAATTATCCCGATAATAAAGAAGAGTTTTATTTGCTGGTGCTGATTGCTGCTGTCGGGGGAATTCTGCTCTCTTCGGCTAATCATATGGCATCACTGTTTATCGGGATTGAACTGATTACCCTGCCACTGTTTGGTTTAGTGGGCTATGCGTACCGCCAGAAACGTTCTCTGGAAGCAAGTATCAAATACATGCTGCTGTCTGCGGCGGCATCTTCGTTCTTGCTTTTCGGTATCGCGCTGCTGTATGCAGAATCTGGTGACTTATCCTTCGCATCACTGGGTAAGAACCTGAGTGACAGCAAGCTGCATGAGCCGCTGGTTCTGGCAGGGCTGGGCATGATGATTGTGGGATTGGGCTTTAAACTTTCCCTTGTGCCTTTCCAGTTGTGGACGCCCGATGTTTATCAAGGCGCGCCAGCACCGGTATCGACCTTTCTGGCGACGGCAAGCAAGGTTGCTATCTTTGCTGTGGTTATGCGTTTATTCCTTGAAGCACCAGTGACGGATAGTGCAACCCTGCGTATTGTGCTGACGATAATTGCTATTGCCTCTATCCTGTTTGGTAACTTGCTGGCTCTGACACAAAGTAATATCAAACGATTACTGGGTTACTCGTCCATTGCACATCTGGGCTATTTATTGGTGGTGCTGGTTGCTATCAAAGATCACACACTGGCAGAAGAGACTGCGGGTATCTATCTGGTGGGTTATTTGCTTGCCAGTATCGGGGCATTCGGTATCGTCAGCTTAATGTCCAGCCCATACAGAGGGCCAGATGCAGATTCACTGTTCTCATACCGTGGCCTGTTCTGGCATAAGCCAATCCTGTCAGCTGTTATGACTATCATGATGCTGTCACTGGCAGGGATACCATTAACCTTTGGTTTTATCGGGAAATTCTACGTCATCGCAACCGGTGTTGAAGCAAGGTTGTGGTGGTTGACTGGCGCAGTTGTTCTGGGTAGTGCGATTGGCCTTTACTACTACCTGCGTGTGATGGTGAGTTTGTACCTGCCAGCCCCAAAAACACTGAACCGCGATACACCACATAACTGGGCATTCACCTCTGGCGGGATTGTAGTACTGCTTACCGGATTACTGGTATTGATCCTCGGTGTATGGCCACAACCGTTAATTGATATTGTTCAGCTAGCGAAAAGCAGTTTGTAAGACAGTAATCTGAAAATCAAACTTTAAAGACTCAGTCATGATTGGCTGGGTCTTTTTTTTTGTTGACCACATTAGCATTCATGCGGTTGCCTTGTTTTTCCAACTTTCCGTGTTACCGAGCTAATACATTAACCCGGTAACACGGAGTAGACAAGCGAGCGCGTCAGTGTGATTTGAATATATTGTCTTAAGCAAAATGTAACATAGGTAACCATATCTATTTGTTTAATATACAATGTTAATCACGATTTTGCCGTTTTATCGTTAATCACACTGGAATAGATAAATAATTCTGGTATATCCTGCCTTGCGGTATATCACAAGTGTAAAATTATCATGGATAAGATAAAGAATTTTCTCATTGAGGTTGGTTTTCGATTTGACAAAAAAATGATAAGGAGGGATGAATGCAGATTAAGTCATTGTTCAATATGCTGATAATAATAATTTTATTTGTTATTAGCAATGCGGGATTCATTTCTCTTGATTTAACTATCAAAGAAATAATAACTCTATGGTCAAGCAAGGAATACACCTCATCTGATCTATCTTTTTTTATTCACGCCACTGATTATGTGATGCTGACTAACAATTTATTGTTTATTCTCTGTACTGCAATATTTTTGTTTCGAAACAAATTAAAGCGCAGATTACGCATGCTTCTTTCTACCTTTTTAATCGGACTATTGAATAACAGTGCCACATTTATTTATATTTTGAATTTCTCAACTCTTTTTCAATTTATTCCAAATCGAGAGCTAAACTGGATATTTATTTTGTTTCCTGTTTCAATGATGATTATTTATATTCTTGCAAGGAAGAGCACAAATGAACAATAGAGATATAATTAGACAATCAAGACTCTTGGATAAACTTGATATATATACGTTAAATATATATGACACTACCTGCAAATGGTTACCTAAGGGTGTTTTTTTATGGGTAGAAACAAAGGGAACAGGCCATACCTTTATTTCTGTTCATACCGAAAATGGAATAAATGTGTTTACCTATGGTCGTTATGCCGATACCGGTCCATTAGGAATAACTGGTGATGGCATTTTAATTTGGTTGCAGGATAATGAAGCAATTGAATATATGTCAACCGAACTTTATAGAATGGAAGCTCAAGTTTATAATATCAGAGATGCCGATATTATCGCAATAATGGGATATTTTAAAAGCCTATGGCACACGGGTACAAAAATAGGCGGTAATTCAGTGTCTGAGTCCACCCAAAAATTTGGGAAAATCATTGATATTTATGATGTGACTGGAGTTAACTGTACAACTCACTCTGTTAAGGCGCTTAACTACGCAGGTAGCTCGGTCTTTCGAAAACAGAATATATTTTCTGTAAATTATACCGAGGATTTTACCATTCCATATTCATTAAGAGTGTATATGAATGATATTGATACGCTTAAGAAAAGTATGATTATCACTGATGTTACCTGGAGTTTTAGGCAACAGATGAGAAACACTAAAGGATTAGTTCCTTTAGATGGTGCAGGGAAAACACAAGGAGCACTTGGTGTTGGTGCTAAATCTTCAGGCACGCTAGGCACTCAAAGTAGTGGATACGGTGGAGCAACTTTTGGCGGCTCATCCGGTTGGAATTACTCTCCGAAAGAAGAATAATCACAAGTAATAATGAGGGGGGAGAGGAGTGCCAAACCTTAAAAATATAAACCTCCGGCTGGAGGTTTAGCATTATTCGATGAGGAGTTAACAAAGAAGACCTTTCACTAATTCCTCGAATAAAGAGAGTTTTTCTCGTTGCTCAGTTTCAATATTCAGTTTTATTTGGGTTTTCAACAAAGTAATATGCTGTAATGACGACCAAATGATTTCATCTTTTGACTTAATGTCAATCATTCTATCTTTCAGGTCTTCTTCATCATTATATTTTGATTCAGCAGTATGCAGTCTCAAATAATCAATAGCTCTCTTTTTGGTTGCCCCTGAGTTTCTGCCAAATTGATAGGTTGTCTGTATTTCTGTTGGAATGACAATTAGGACACCAAAAACAAAGGGGTTGGCTTTCAGGACAATAGCAGAGCCGAAGATGAAAGTCAGAACAGAGAACAGTCTATCAATCCTTCCGGTAGCGGTTGCATAAAGCTGCTCTAGGTAGTGTGAATATAAAATTCTTCAAGAATATCATCGCAGCTCATGGTAAAACTCCTTACTTTTTACCGTCTCCTGTCTTACCAGTTCCACCCTGTGATGCAGGAGGATTTTTAGGTTGAGGAGTCGGCCTGATTGCTTTAGGCGGTAAATGATCAAACGTCGGTACTCTTTATGTTGGCTTGCTCACAATTAATATCCTTTAAAAATTTGTAAGCTTAAATTATAAACGAATACTTGGCATTGGGGAATACCAAGGAACCACTGCCACCTGAGGGGGTTAAATATGCAGGCTATTGGCATGTAACGTTAGAACAAATAAGTGAAGAGGACTTGCAAGCGGGTATAGAAAAATGGTTTTTCAGAACGGATGTTGCTGAAAAATGGAAGCAATCAGTACCAAATTTAGTACCGGGATTGTTAGATCTATTACAGTCCTATGTTACAACAGCCTCGATTTATAAATTAAATATGACTCCTCCTATGTGGCATGCAATTCGCTGGGATGAATTTGTATTAGACAGCAAGCACGGAAGATTTCTACTTGGGTTTAATTTCTCAGATTAAAGCAGTCTCATTTACAGGATCTTAATAATTAAGCGCTTTCAAAGCGCTACTCCAACGTTTTGTTTTACATGATTTTATTTGTGGTGTTTCGAAGGCATTCCGGTATATACCCAATGGATTTCAAGTTGCGTCGCGGCGGCAAGGGAACGAATCCCCGGGAGCATAGATAACTATGTGACTGGGGTGAGTGAGTGCAGCCAACAAAGAGGCAACTTGAAAGACGAAGGGTATAAATATTCCTTGGTTTTTTCTGGGGAAAAACACGTTTCTACCAGGCTCTTTGAAGGATATTTTCTATTATTGGTCATAACCACATGTCTATATCTTGAGCTGCTACAGAGGACGGCGGGAGTGATCCCGCCTTCTACTCAATAGATTTGTTGTTTACTTTCCAATGATGATACGAACCAAAATAAACAAAAGAAAAAAATGGGTAAGTAAAGGATAAATCTGCAAAATCCGTAAAAAGTATATGTATTCCACGATGTATTAACAAATTCCCGCACTTCTTTTCCTTGATTATCTAATTGACGCAATTCAATGAATATTTTCTCATCATGTTTTTTTATTTTATATCGGGACAAAATAATCACACCAAATGGATTTAAATTAACGTGAATCTTGAATAAAAAATGTAACTAACTGATTGTTATAAAACTAGATTTGATACGTATTTTTGTGATCTCCATAATTTTATTGATTTTTATTTCATCGTCGAAGTTCCTCTTGCCATCATTCGATATATCCCTCTGTAAGTACAGTTGTTTTTACTTTTATGTTAAGGTGACCCGTCACGTGGACTGAGTGAATTATGAACACAAGATGTCTGCAAGGTAGATAACCCTTTATCGGGATTATCTGTATGTCATAGAAATCTCTACAAAATATTGCTTATTGGAGTAAATAGGAGATAGTGTCGAATACTAATTTTGAAGGATAATTATGAGTCAAGATAATACTGGTCAGGTAAAGACTAAAACTTCCATTAACCCACCAGTTTTTTTCTTCTCGGCGTTTTTCGTCATTGCACTGGTGACATTCGCCGGTTTGAAACCCAAACTTGCCGACCAATGGTTTAAGGCTTTACAGCAGGATATATTTGTTAATGCCAGTTGGTTTTATATCCTTGCTGTTGCTTTAATTTTACTTTCGGTCACCTATCTGGGTTTGTCCAGATACGGCAATATAAAACTCGGCCCTGACCATGCTGAACCCGATTTCAGTTATTTCTCTTGGTTTGCCATGCTGTTTTCTGCGGGCATGGGGATAGGGCTTATGTTTTTTGGCGTGGCTGAACCCGTCATGCATTATTTGTCACCCCCGGTGGGAACGCCTGAAAGTATTGCTGCTGCCAAACAAGCGATGAAACTGACTTTTTTCCATTGGGGGCTTCATGCGTGGGCAATTTATGCCATTGTGGCTTTAATTCTGGCATTTTTTAGTTACCGACACGGTTTGCCTTTAACACTGCGCTCTGCGCTGTATCCGATTATCGGCGATAAAATTTATGGGCCGATTGGTCATGCCGTGGATATCTTTGCTGTTATTGGTACTGTATTTGGTGTTGCCACCTCTTTGGGGTATGGCGTTCTTCAGGTCAATGCGGGCCTTAACCATCTGTTTGATTTGCCTATCAATGAAACAGTGCAGGTGGTATTGATTATTCTGATTACCGCACTGGCTACTCTTTCCGTTGTTTCCGGCCTGGATAAAGGCATTCGCATTCTATCTGAATTGAATTTGGGTTTAGCGGTTTTATTGTTGGTTCTGGTCGTGGCTTTGGGACCAACCGTACTCCTGCTGAAATCCTTTGTGGAAAACACGGGGGGCTACCTTTCGGAAATTGTCAGCAAAACGTTTAACCTTTATGCCTATGAACCCAAATCCAGTAATTGGTTAGGGGGATGGACATTGCTGTACTGGGGATGGTGGTTATCGTGGTCTCCATTCGTCGGCATGTTTATCGCCAGGGTTTCCCGGGGCCGGACAATCAGAGAATTTGTGACAGGTGTTCTGTTTGTGCCCAGTGGGTTCACGCTGATGTGGATGACGGCATTTGGTAATAGCGCCATCGATCTGATTGCCAATAAAGGAGCAAAAGAGTTAGCCCATACCGTACAGACAGATGTCTCTCTGGCGCTATTTAACTTTTTGGAACATTTCCCGTTTCCTGCTGTTCTGTCATTCATTGCTATGGCAATGGTTGTGATGTTTTTTGTTACCTCAGCGGATTCTGGCGCAATGGTGGTTGATACACTGGCTTCTGGTGGCGCTAATCATACACCTGTCTGGCAAAGGATCTTCTGGGCAGGGCTAATGGGAGTTGTTGCCATTGCATTATTGGTTGCAGGGGGCTTGTCTGCCTTGCAGACCGTCACGATTGCCAGTGCGCTTCCTTTCTCGATTATTCTATTGATATCCATCTATGGCTTACTCAAAGCATTACGGATTGACGCATACAAGAAAGACAGCCAGCAAATGACCACAATCGCACCGCCAGCCAGCCGCAATCCGATTCCGTGGCAACGGAGATTGAGAAACATTGTCTATTATCCTAAATGCTCGCAGGTGAAACGTTTTATGAACGAAATCATCCAGAAAGCAATGGAAATGGTAGCCGAAGAGTTGGGGAAGCAGAACAAAATTGTTGTGATCAATGATGAAATGGACGATCGCATTCATTTTGAAGTGGACTTTGGCGAAAATCTCAATTTTGTGTATGAAGTGCGTCTAAGGGGTTATATCCAACCTGCATTCGCCCTTGCAGGCTTTGAAGATGATGAAAGAAGCGAGGAGCAGAAATATTATCGTGCGGAAGTTTACCTTAAAGAAGGTGGGCAGGATTACGATTTAATGGGATGGACTCAGGAGCAGATCATCCATGATATTTTGGATCAATACGAAAAACACATTCACTTTTTGCATTTGGTTCGTTAATAAAATCGTTTTTTAACAAAAAAGCCTGCAATCCCCAGACGTTTCAGTCTGGGGATTTTTTTACATTTGCGCCAGACTATCATACAGAACTGGCGCAGTCGTATAAGGTAATGTTAATTTGGCCGGCGCCCAGCAAATATAATCTGATTATAGAATCTACTAATACATAAATTAAATTCAGAGTTTGGCTGTGTCATACCAAAATGTGATTTACCCCGTATTACTGTGCTTTTTATCGCTTTCCATCGGTGAATTTGGTTTTCAGTGACTATTCTTTTTATACATTGGGCTATTTCGCTGAGGGAAATGGAGTGCTGAAAACTTTACTGACTTCTGACGTTATCCAATGGTTTTCCTGTGCAAAAGATTGGCGTGAAGCTATTGCGATAGCATGTCAGCCACTGATTGATAACGGCGCGATTGAACCAAGCTATATTGAAGCCATTTACCGTTCCCATGAAGAAATTGGCCCGTATTACGTTGTTGGTCCGGGCATTGCGATCCCACATGCAAGGCCCGAACAAGGTGCCAATCGCCTTGCTTTAAGTTTAACCGTATTTCATCAGGGCGTTGCGTTCGGCTCTGAAAATAATGACCCCATTAAGTTGTTGATCGTATTCGCGACGACAGACAGCAACAGCCACATTGAAGTGTTGGCTGAGCTGGCTGAACTTTTTGATGACCAACAAGAAATTAATCAATTAATGCATTCCAGTAGCCGGGACGAAATTTTTTCGATCGTTCAAGGTTACTGACCCATATCTACCCACATGGCGGGCAATATCATGAAAATTACAGTCGTTTGCGGTAATGGTTTAGGCACGAGTTTGATAATGGAAATGAGCATCAAAAATATCCTGCAAGAATTAGGTGTGGAAGCCAGTGTTGAACATATTGATTTGGGATCAGCCAAAGGAACCGTGAGTGATATTTTTGTTGGCACGAAAGATATTGCTGAACAATTGCTTATACAGAATGCGGATAGGAAAATCATTGCGCTGGAAAATATGTTGGATAAATCTGCGATGAGAGTGCGTTTATCTGCGGCATTGGCTGAAATGGGCAAATTGTAATTGGAGGCGAGTATGGATTTCTTCCGCTTTCTGATGAACGATGTGTTGTCAGAGCCTGCTGTTCTGGTCGGATTGATTGCCCTGATCGGTTTAGCCGTTCAGAAAAAACCGGTGACAGAATGTATCACCGGAACAGTAAAAACGATTCTGGGATTTGTTATTTTAGGGGCAGGTGCGGGATTAGTTGTTAATGCGTTGGGAGGATTCGCGACTATCTTCCAACATGCTTTTGGGATTCAGGGGGTAATACCTAACAATGAAGCGATTGTATCCATCGCTCAGAAAAGTTTTGGCAGAGAAATGGCGTTGATCATGTTTTTTGCCATGATTATTAATATCCTGATTGCTCGTTTCACACCGTGGAAATTTATTTTCCTGACGGGTCACCATACCTTATTTATGTCGATGATGGTGGCCGTTATCCTGTCAGTAGCCGGAATAAAGGGGATGACACTAGTCGTTATCGGTTCGCTTGTCGTTGGGATTTCAATGGTCTTTTTTCCCGCCATTATCCATCCTTACATGAAAAAGGTCACAGGCTCTGATGATGTGGCACTTGGGCATTTCTCGAACCTCTCTTATGTTCTGGCGGGTTTTATCGGCAGTAAACTGGGGAACAAAGCGCATTCCACAGAAGAAATGAACGTACCGAAAAGTCTATTGTTTCTGCGTGATACGCCTGTGGCGATCTCTTTTACCATGGCGATTATCTTTATCATCACTTGCCTGTTTGCTGGCGATGATTTTGTCCGGCAAGTCAGCGGTGGAAAAAATAGCTTCATGTTTGCGGTGATGCAATCCATCACATTCGCGGCGGGAGTTTATATCATCTTACAAGGTGTCAGAATGGTGATTGCCGAGATTGTACCTGCATTTAAGGGGATCTCTGATAAATTGGTGCCAAATGCCAAACCCGCCTTGGATTGCCCGGTTGTTTTTCCTTATGCACCTAATGCTGTCCTGATTGGTTTCTTGAGTAGCTTTGCCGCCGGTATTACTGGCATGTTTATTCTCTACCTACTCAACATGACGGTAATTATTCCGGGTGTCGTACCGCATTTCTTTGTTGGGGCAACCGCAGGTGTTTTTGGCAATGCGATGGGAGGAAAAAGAGGGGCGATACTGGGTGCTTTTACACAAGGCATGTTAATCACTTTTCTACCCGTATTCCTGTTACCGGTATTAGGAAACATCGGTATTGCCAACACCACATTTAGCGACGCTGATTTTGGGGCGGTGGGAATTTTATTGGGCATTATTGTGACTCACTGAATTTCAGGAAAACATCCTGTTTTCTCCGTTCAGTTTGTTAGGAAAACCAGAATTATCTCTGGTTTTCCCTGAAGCGTTATGACGATTTATCCCACTGGATTTTTAGTCTTTTTTGCTGGCATAAGGGCGAACATATTTCATAATGCACTCAAGTTTTTCGCAAGTTTCCTGCCATTCTCTTTCTGGTTTTGAATCTCTGACTAACCCTGCGCCAGCCTGGAGCCAACAGCGTCCTTTATGCTGATAAAGAGAACGCAGTACCAGCGCAGCATCCAGTCTGCCTGAGTTATCCAATAGCATGACGCAACCACTGTAAAGCCGGCGTGGTTCACCTTCATAACGGGAAATGGCTTGCAAAGATGGTTTCTTTGGTATTCCGGAAGCCGTTACCGCCGGGAATAAGGCAATAAATGCGTCCCAACGATTTTTGTCTGTTTGCAGTAATCCTTTTACTCGCGATGCCAAATGTTGTACCGAACCGCGTTCACGAATAGCCATAAATTCTGATACACAAAGCGTTTCTGCCTGACAAATCGGTGCCAATTCTTCTAATGCTAACTTGGCAGAAACGGCATGTTCAGCGATTTCTTTCGGATCAGAAAGTAAATCTGCCCGTAGCCGTTGATCCTGTTCCTTGTCATGTGTCAATGCCCTTGTGCCTGCCAAGGGTTGGGTGCTGACCCAACCGGAGCCATCTGCCTCAACCACGGTTTCCGGGCTGAAACCGTAAGCAGAGAAATCGTCATCACGTAAGAAGAAAGAGCGGGCAGGGGTGTTAACCTGACGGCCCTGCCAGTAACTATGTGCCATATCAATGTCTGAACCCAGTTCAACTTTGCGTGATAGGATCACTTTTTGATAATCGCCTGTGGCAATATCCTTAACTGCATTCGCCACGTTGTCTTGATAATGTTTTGCGGCGTTTGCTGCGTTGATAATTTCTATCTCTTTTGTCGCCGGGAACGCCGGTGTACCTGCTTGATCAGCTTGTCTGACTTTCTCGCTCAATAAGGCGATCTGGGCTTCTTCAAGTGTTCGTATCAGAACCTGCCCTTGAGTTATGCGCAACTCATGCTGTGGGATAGTGATTTTAATTAATTTTTCATTTTGGTGTTCTAAATATGAATGTTCTGAGGATAAATGTTCTGAGAGTAAGCCATATGTCATATGGGAGAATTCAAACAATGTTCTTCCATAAGCACGCCAGTCTTTGACCGGAATCGCGTTGAGTGCCTGCTCAAGCTTCTGGCTTAAGGTACTGATATCATACGAATGATAATTACCTTGTGAATCAATCAATTGCCCTGCTGCATCTGCACTGATAGTTGCTGCACAACCTATCCCCAATGACCATTCACCTTTTATTTCATAGAGCATACAAGGCTGTGAATCATTGTCTGAAAGCAAGTGAGTGATCAGATCTAATGGCGTGCTGGTAATAGCGATAGTGTGTTCATGATATTGTTGCATTGGGCTTCCGTGCTCTGTTTGTGCCATTTGTACTAACTGGAGTTTGTTGATTTTTCCTACTGCGGTTAAGGGCCAATACGCCACGAATAACCATTGATCAGGGATTTTATGACGCTGAACTCCTTTCTGATGCAAGAATGCTTGCATTTGTGCGGGTTCTGGTTGGTTACCACTCTTTGGCAGGCAGGCGCAAATGCGCTCACCTAATAATTCATCCGGAACAGCGATGACAACTGCGTCATCAATATCTGGGTGTTGTAGCAATAATGTTTCGACTTCTTGCGTCGAAATTTTTTCGCCACTGCGGTTGATCTGTTCTTTAATTCTTCCCTCAACGATCAGGTTGCCATCTGCTGTCATGCGAACCAGATCGCCTGTACGGTAGAATCCGTCAGGGGTGAAAGCGACGGTATTATGCTGTTCTGCTCGGTAATATCCTGTAATGGTGTAAGGGCCTCGTGTAATCAGCTCACCTATATCACCGGGGGCGACAGGTTTCAGGTCAGCATCAACAATTTTGATCTCATCTTCCTCTGATAACGGACGTCCTTGAGTATTGATGATGACTTCGCAGGGATCGTCTAGTCGGGTATAGCAAAGTAATCCTTCCGCTGTACCAAATACTTGCTGCAAAGGGCCAAGGCGTGCCATGACTTGTTCTGCCAGCTCTGGTGTGAGTCTGCCACCACCCACTTGCAGGCAGCGCAGGGATGAAAGGTCGCTTTGTTCCCAGTCGCGAGCCTGCTCCCAGAGCCGGGCAAGAGCCGGTACTAATGCCAGATGTGTCACTTGATGCTGTTCGATCAGCGGCATGGCTTCATCACAGCTAGCGGTATCACTTAGAAGTACACATCCGCCTTGAGAAAGCGTACCCAGAATACCGGGACTGCCTAAAGTAAAGTTATGGGCAACAGGCAATACCGCTAAATAAACGCTTTCAGGATTTACCGAGCACAGGCGGGCAGAAAGCACGAAATCATAGGTATAGGCGTCGTGAGTACGCGGAATTAATTTAGGTGTCCCTGTCGTTCCGCCAGAAAGCAGCAGTACAGCAATATCACCATAACTTGGGCCGGGAATATTGAGTGGTTTATCATCAATGGATGCCAATGCGGTAAATTCTCCGGCTTCTCCATCAACGATAATATGTTTCAGTTCGGGACACGATGCGGCAACTTCTCGCGCCATTTCCCGGTAATCAAATCCATGAATACAATCAGGGATAATATAAGCTACCGGATGCGCAATCTGGCAAAGCGCATGAATATCATGTGCCCGTTGTGTCGGCATTAATAACACTGGGTGAGCACCCAGCCTGAACAGGGCAAAACAAGTGACGACAAAAGAGATGCGGTTAGGCAGTTGTACCATGACGTTATCACCACGGCGTATTCCTTGGTGGAATAATCCGCTGGCGAGCCTTTCCGCAGCTTGATGAAGTTCATGGAAAGTCAGTTGCTCTTCCTGACAGATCAGAGCTGTTTTATCACCCCAGAGACTAGACCATCCGGCAAGTTGTTGATCTAATGTTTTGCCATTCCAAAGATAGTCTGGCGTCATCGTTAGTGTTTTTTCTGGGGTTGAAAAAAGTGCCATTATGCGAACTCCTTTGAATAAACATATTGCATAAATTGTGTGACGTAATGAATAAAACTCTGTGGTTTTTGAGTAATGTAAAAATGGTCGCCGGCAATTTCCTGACAACAATACGAAAGGTTTTGTTTGTCACCTGCAAGCCAGTGATGCCACTGCTGAACTTCCAGAGCTGAAGCCTCTTTGTCTTCATTGCCATAAAGCAGCAGCGTTGGTGTTTGCAGTTTCACTGAATCAGGTTGAATGACATGGTGATAATGCTCAGTAGCAAAAAAATCAGCCCGCAGCATGGGTAAAAACAGCGCAAGCAATCCCGGATCTTCCCGTAAGATCGGGCTACAACCGCCGATATCAATCAGTTGTTCCATGAATTCATGATCAGATAATCCACTCAACTGGCGGCGGGATTGAAGATGGGGTGCATGACACCCCGAAAGTATGAGTGCCTTGGGAGAGCAGTTATGTTGTTCAAGGTGCTGGCAGGTTTCAAAAGCCACCTGAGCCCCCATACTGTGGCCGACCAGAATTAAGTTCTCTCTTTGTGCAGGCGTGAATGACACAATCAGATCAGAAAGTGACTGCGCTAATGGTGCAATTCTGGTGGCAGCTCGTTCATTTATACGGTTGTCACGTCCCGGATAAATGACCAGTGAAACCGCGATGTCTGAATTTTCCAGCGTAGACCATTGGCGGAATGCGCTGCTACTGCCCCCTGCAAAGGGGCAAATTAACAGAGTATATTTGGGTTTGCCGTGAGTCGTCAGGCAAGGACGAATCATCGGGTGTGTAGGGAGTGCCCATACCATCAGTGTTCTTCCTTAGTGAGCATCAGTTGGGTTGGATCAATCCAGACTGGAGCCAATAAATCTTGGGTAACAGGCTCTCCCATAATGCGCAGAATTTGTTGCCATAAACCCGCCAGCCGCAGTTGGTAGCCACAGGAAAAAGCGGGTGGGCAGAGCGCGCCATTTAATACAGAACTCAAGGAGTTGAGTAGAAATGCCACACCGTCAGCGCCATCACATTCAAATGCCGTCATCCAGTTTTGGGTTGCCGGACAAAGAATGTGTGATGTTGTCTGGTGCAGATAAGCGCCATCCGGCTGACTGGCATTCAGATAGAGGCTTTGCTCATTATTCAGATGATTTGGCGCATGAAGAACCGGCGTCCAGATAACCGGCCCATAACTGGCTTCCTGCGTCAGATAACCAACAGGCCAGATCAGCGTCATTTTATGCATAACCAGGTTGTGCATGTCTGGATCTCTGGGATCCAGATAGGATTGAACATTTAACGTTATGGTTGTATCTGCAAAGCGAAGTTCAAAGCAATGAAATGCGTTGCTCCGCTGGCCTGCATAAACGATCTCTATCTCTTCCGGGCAATGGCAGGCTTGTAACAGCAGGTCAAGTGCAGAAAAGAGTAACTGTCGGCTGGTAGTCAGGCAGCCACTTACCGGACGTTGCTGTGATAACTGATTAATTTTTTGTGCCGCATGTAACCAACTCCTGCCAGCATGACATTGGCTGTAAAAGCTATTTACCCAAAACATAGCATCATGTTTGTCAGCGACTGACTGGTGTCTTTTAATGGCTTCTGTATCAAGAGGGTGTTCTTGAATAACTGAAATACCCCTTGCCAGTAATGCCTGGGTTAATTGATCGCCTTTGCCTCCAATAACCTCTGCCCGTATGACGACACAGGCAATATCGATGTCATTCGGCAGCTCATCCAATGAGTGAAATAGCGGCACATTGAAATCACGGGCAAGTTGTTGCGAACGGATACTTCCCTGCGCCAGAATCCCGGCCAGTTCCAGATCCGGCTGGGGTTGTAGAAACGCATTAAGGTACAGCTCGCCAAATTTTGAACCGACAATCAGAACCCGCCGTGGCTTTATCATATATTCTCCTTAACAGGCTCAATAGCTGGAACTGAGTTCAGTATGTTTTTCAGACATGCAACCAGAGAGCCGACATGTTTATATTGGAATAGACTGTAATGATCACCATCAAGTTGTGTCACATTGACCGGCCCGAAGGCTTGCCAGCCAAGATCAGTGGCGGTGATGGTTGTTGGATCGAGGTAATCCATAAAATCAGGTAATGCCTGTACTGCCCGGATAAGGCAGAAAGGTTGTGACGTCTGAGGTGGGCAGTAGTTAAGCAATGCACTCAGGTTATGGTGCCATACGGTATAAAGTGCGGTCAGAGAGTTATTAATCTGGGCAGATTGTGGCAAGGCTTCATGCAGCGCTTGGAGGAATGTTTCTGTGTCAGCTGCGATGATATTGCTATCCAGCGCCAGATCAGGGAATTGGCCCTGTAAATCGAGCAGGAAATGACGATGACAGAATGCCTCATCCAAAATCAGATCGGGGCGCACATTCGGCGCGAAACTATCAATCAGAATGCAGTGAGAAACGCTTTCACCCGCAACCCGTAACTGATGCGCCATTTCATAAGCGACTAATCCACCGAAAGACCAGCCCGCCAAAGCATAAGGCCCTTTAGGCTGGAAGGCCCGGATTTGGTTGATATAGTCAGCAGCCAGTGCAGTAACGGAAGGCTTATCGGTGTTTAAACTCTCTGGCGCAAATGCTAACCCAATCATGCGTCGGGAGTTGAAATGAGCAGCTAAATGGCGATACCCCAGTAGATGCCCGCCAATAGGATGTACGATGAACAACGCAGGTTGCTCTGCGTTTCCCTTGTTCAGTATCACACCCTGACACGTGTTTTCCGGTTGGTGTTCAATAAATTCGGCCAGTGAATGTACAGTATCGTAAGTTTGCAGCAGGCTGAGCGGGTATTGGCGATTGAACGTCTGATTGATTTTCACCATTAATCGCACCGCCGCCAGAGAATCTCCGCCAAGCGTAAAGAAGCTCTCATGCACATTGATGCCTTGTTGCTCTAATACTGACTCCCAAAGGCTTAATACGACTTTCCCTGTCGCGCTGAGAATATCTGATGGTGTTGAATTAACTTCTTGCGCTTCTTCAACCAGAGAAATCAATGTGCGTCGGTCGATTTTACCGTTGTCTGATACGGGGATTGTATCGAGAATAATAAACCGCTGTGGACACATCCAAACAGGCAAGGTCTGCTGTAACCAATGCGGCAATACCGGTAAAAGCGCTGTAGATACTGGCGCCTCGTCAGTTAAACGCAGACCAGCCACAAGTTGTAGTGCACCGGTTGAGGCAGTGTGGGCAAAGACTAATGCTTGCTGTATATCAGGGTGCTCACATAAACGGTGTTCAATTTCACCCAGTTCAATGCGATAGCCACGGATCTTAACCTGATGATCATTGCGCCCTAAAAATTCGATATTTCCGTCAGGTCGCCAGCGTCCTAAATCACCGGTGCGGTAGAGTCGCTCACCCGTTTTAGGGTGCGTGATAAACGCTTGTTCAGTTTTTTCTGAATCAGCCCAATAACCCAGTGCCAGCCCTTGTCCGCCAATATAAAGCTCACCCGTTACCCAAACCGGGCAAGGTGAAAGCGCTGAATTAAGCACATAGAAAGTCTGGTTAGCCAGAGGCTTCCCATAGGGGATGCTGCGCCAATTGGGATCAACTTGTACGATAGGATAAGCGATTGACCATATTGATGCTTCGGTTGCCCCTCCCAAACTGAGAAGGTTCAGCGCAGGGTGGATAGCATGTAATTTTTCCGGCAAATTGGTCGGTATCCAATCACCGCTCATCAATATCCAACGCAGGCTATTCAGAGCGTGTGGATTCAGGTCTTGGGGATAGCTTCGGGCATATTCCTCAAGCAGTTGCACAAATGCCGGAACAGAATTCCAAACAGTAACCGATTCTTGTTGTATCCATGCCAGTAACTTGTCAGGTTGCCGATTGTCACCCGGAGAAGGGATCACCAGTTTTGCCCCGCAGCTCAGCGTGCCGAACAGGTCATAAACTGAGAGATCGAAGGTTAACTCTGATATTGCCAGTACGCTATCGTGTGCATTGAGCGTAATGCGTTGGTTAATATCAAGGATCGTGTTAACGGCTCCTTGATGATCGATCATGACACCTTTCGGTTTTCCGGTAGAGCCGGAGGTGAAGATAACGTAAGCCAAATCTTCAGGTTGTACAGATAAACGTGGCTCGCCAGTATTGACCGATAAGCTGTTCAGTAATGTTTCATCCAGAGAGATAACTTGTACATCGTCAGCCCAGTTTATCTGTTGAGCAAACTGAGGTTGAGTCAGCACAGTATCAACGTTCCCTGATACCAATAGCTGATGGATGCGCTGTTGCGGATAACCGGCATCAATTGGCAGATAAGCGCGTCCAGCTAATAAAATCGCAATAACGGCGACAACTTGCTCCCAGCCTTTTTCCATCACC
The DNA here is from genome assembly GCF_001037465.1 of Xenorhabdus khoisanae. GTDB lineage: Bacteria > Pseudomonadota > Gammaproteobacteria > Enterobacterales > Enterobacteriaceae > Xenorhabdus > Xenorhabdus khoisanae. The sequence goes on along the minus strand of NZ_LFCV01000001.1, from coordinate 37,585 downwards.
ACGCCAATCAGGGGTGAATCCTGATTTTCCTGTGCTTGCAGATGAGCCGCCAGTGTCAGGCTTTGTGACCACAAAGTACGATAGTCTATCTGACGAGAGGCATCGACTACCGCAGTGTGTTGTGGGTAACGGTTTACTGCCTGTTCAAGTAACGAACAGAGTGTATGGGGTGGAAAAACGTTTTTTGTCGCATTGCTGTTCTGGCATAACGCACGATCATATGTCGGGAGCCAGTCAGGAAGCGGGGCGCTCCATAGGTAATCCGGTTCAAGCAGTGCTGCAATACTGGCTTGATAATGGGCGAACATGTTTTCTGCAACTTGAGGCTGGAACAATTGTGGCAAGATCGCCCACTGTATAGTGACACCACCCTCTGCGCTGGAAATTAGCATGCAGTCGAGATAGACATGGGGCGTTTGCGCACCAAAAAGATTCAGTGTTCCCAACCCGGATGGCCCTTTACCCGCTGTACTGGTTGTATCGTTAAATACGATTGGCATTCCGGCGTTCAGGTTGTGGCGATGCTGATTTTTCTCTCTGAGAACCAGTTGCCCGTCAAACAGCGCGTGTTGAAGATCCGCTAACCACTGTTTTTGTATCCGGCTTGCCGCATCACTGAACCCTGCGATATTGCGTAAATCCACTTCCAGCAATGATGTGGTAGACAAGTTGCCGACTAACATATCGCAATGCTGCGGCATTAACAGGCGGTTGCCATGCAGCACATTGATAGTGAAATGCTCGTTGTTGCTCCATACCGACAAAATATGTGCAAATAGCGTGAGCATCACTTGTGATGGTGATACCCGATGTTCCGCCGCCCGTTGTTGCAAACGCAGCCATTGTTGCGGGGTGATGTACCCTGTCAGACATTGCTGATCGAGCTGTTGTGATTGATGATCTTTCAGTGGTAACACTGGCGCATCAGGAAGTGAAGGTAAGCGATCAAGCCAATATTGTCGGCTCTGTTGCCAGGTTTCTCCCGCTTTTTCATCTTCCAGTGCTTGCATGTAGTCACCAATGGTTGCGGCGGGTGGCTCTGGTTGCCAATCAGGGTCCTGATACCAACGGTGTAAATCACCCAAGATTAACGTCAGACTTTTTCCATCAGCCACCAATAGATCAACGGTCAAATGCAATAAATGTGTCCGGTCATCAGTATGGTACAGCGTTAAATCAAACAACGGCCAGTTGTCGCTGGGAACGCCTTGAGTACGCAGCGTGTCGCGGGCATGATTCAGTTGTGTTTCGCGTTCATTCGGTATCATGTTACGGCAATCAATGACCGTCGGTGTATAGCAGGGAACTTCCGGCAAGATGTGGTATTGCCCGTCCTTCACATAACCGCGCAATTGCGCATGATGGTTTATCACACGATTCCACGCGGTGGTGAAACGAGGCAGATCAAGCCCGTTGACAGCCAGTTCAGCGTAGAAGTGGGCGATACCGTTACCAAATTGGAACAGTTGGCTTTCTCCCAACCAATAAGCATATTGCAGTGCGGTAAGTGGCAAAATCTGCTCTGATACGGGTTCAGCTTGCTGCGGCGTAACCAGTGTCACTGAATTTGTCTCGACAACTTGCAGGGTACGACAAAATTCACTCAGCTTAGGATGGGTGAATAACTGTTGCAGATTTGCCTGCTGGTAACCCTGACGGCGCAGTTGCACCACCATTCGGGTGGCAATTAAGCTGTCACCGCCACTTTGGAAAAAGTCACTGTGGCGCTGTATTGGCTGAGGCAGCAATGAACTCCAAAGCGCAATGACTTGCTGTTCAATAGCATGGAGCTGGTCATCCTCTGTTTCCGGTTGTCCGGTTTCTGTGGTTAACGGTTGTACCATGCTCTCTTTGGTTGTCACTATCAGCGGCAATTGCTCTTGTTGCTGAACATGCAATGAATAAGGCAAGGCAGAAAATTGTGCGGCTATTTCACTGACATTAAGCCGTGCTTGCTGTTCAGCCCGCGCCAGAATCAATTGTTGATGCAGCTCTGGGCCATTTTGTCCCGGCCATTCCAGTGAAACCTGATAACCGGATGTTTCCAAACATTTGCGCCAGTCTGCCAGTTCCAGCAGTGCGCTATCACCCCGATCGTCACTCCAGGCATTAATGCCTTCAATAAATCCGACACTGGCGAGTTGCATGGCACTTTCGCGTTTAGTGGATTCAATGATCAATAACCACCCGCCCGGTTTCAGTAACCGTGACAGACGTTGTAGGGTATTTTTCAGATGGATGGCATCATGTAATACGTTAACCGCCATAATCAGGTCATAACCCGATTCAGGATGCTGACTAAAATCGATACGCTGGTTAATGTCGAACAGGGCGAATTTTACAGTTTCGCCATAGGGATTGAGTAACTGGCGTGCATCATCCAGAAACAGCGGTGAAACATCAGTAAAGTGATAATTTTCAATATATTGTGCATTGTGTTTAAGAACTTTTGCTGATGTAGCGCCCGTTCCTGCCCCTACTTCCAATACGGTGAAATGTTCAGATGTCTGACTCAATTGTTGGATAATTTCAGCCGCAGCGTGGTTCAGGCAACGCAGTGCAGGGTTCTCACTGTAGAGACTGGCTGTTGTCTGTTTATCGGCAAACAGCAGTTCCAGTGCATTGCTTCGTCCGGTAAGCAGAGTGTCATGTTGTTCAATACAGGTTGCAACATATCGGCTGATGGTTTGGCACCACACCGCATCATCCAGTTTTGCTGTAGGAGCAGGAATATGATTAAGCGGCTGCAAACAGCGGTATCCGTCAGCGGTTTTTTCAATCAATCCGTGGTTGTTTAATAATGTCAGCCATTGGGTAAGCAGGCGCTGATACCGTGGCGCAAGTTGCAGACGTTGTTCGATCTCTTCGCGAGCGTGACATTGTTGCGGATAGGTGAACAGGTTATGGCGCAGTAAAGTTCGGCTCAGGCCAAATAATGCTTGTTGCTCAATGTGTTGCCAGGAGCGTTCAAACGATTGTTGTTCTGTAAACGTCGGCAGAGGTAATACATCGGTGTTTATAATCAGCGGTTCTGGCAGCGCTAACGATAAATTATTTTCGGCAACCAGCCATAAATTATAACCTTGTGTATCGTCCTGACGTGGCTGAATTTCTGCTAATCGTATTTCAGGTTTAGCACGCAGATTTTGCTCGGCCTGACGCAATTCAGGATGCTGTGGCCAGAAGTCATAACGTGTATAGCCAGCAGGTGGAATATGCAGGTCATAACATTCCATGTGTTCAGGCTGGCGGCAAATTTGCACTAACAGCGCGTTATAAGCGGCAAACAGCGCTTCAATGATACCCGGCTCTAGCACATCATCCATGCAATACCAGTTAAACAGCAGATCACCATCGACTTCCATAACCTGATGATCCAGCCAGACTTGTGGTGTTTGGCTCAGGACAAAGACCGGATCGCCCAGTAATTGGGTGATGGATTGTTTGATTGCGACACCTTCTTGTGCCATCCCCAACATACTGGTGAAAACGACGGGCGTCAGCGGCTGTCTGTTTTGGGCTTCACCATTTTGCTGGCGACCAAGTTCCCGCAATACCTCAACACCATTGACATGGCTATGGCTCAACCGCTGCCAGAGCAAGGCCTGTGTTTTTTCCATGCTGGCACGCAGGGACGTTGTCTTGCGTAAATCAAAATCCATCAACATGACTGAGGTGAAATCACCAATCAGGTTCTGAACCTCTGGATGGAAAGGTTGCCGGTTAAAGAATGTCAGGTTGAGGGTAAACAGCGGATGACGGCTGTACCATTCAAGAGTATGGGCAAACAGAGTCAACAGGCCGGCAGAAGGCGTCACTCCCCACTTTTTCCAGTTTTGTTTCAGTATCTGCCAGTCAGATTGTGCCAATCGGCCTTCATGAGTCGTGAATTGTGGCTGACTGCGTTGGGGCAGTTGTGGGTTCAACGGTAATCTTGGTGCAGGTGGCAATGAAAGCAATTGTTCCTGCCAATATGCCCATGATGCCCGCCATTCTTTACTTTCACGCTGCGCTTGTTCTGCCACCACGTAGTCACGGAAAGTAAATGTTTGTGGTGCCAGAGGTTGCTGACGATAAGCAAGTTGCAGATCGTCCATCATGATCCGGAAGCTCTGTACGTCAAACTGCAACAAGTCCAGATTCATATGTAAGCGACAACGTTCATTGGGAAGCAACGAAACCGAGACTTCAAACAACGGCCACTGTTCGGCTGGCGGTACTTGATAGGAAAGGGTATGACGACGCTGAGCCAAAGCCTGTTCGCAGGCTGTATCATCCAGCGTACGCAAATCATCCTGTGATAAAACATACCACGGCGTTTCAGGCAGAATTCTTTGTTGTCCCTCTTCATCCACGATCATGCGCAACATGCCATGACGCTGAATTAAAGCATTCCATGCTTTCTCAAAGCGTTGGATATCAAAACTATTCAGTGTCAGATTATTCAGTGTCAGATTATCCAGTGTCAGATCCCATTCAAATAAGACGTGACAGGCTACACCACCAAAATCAATGGCCTGAGTACGGCCAATCCAATAAGCGTGCTGGATGGGTGTCAGAGGGAAGGGCGCATGACGTTGGGAATGGTCAATAATGATTTCAGGCTGAGAAGAAACCACAGGTTGCTCAGGCAATGCGTCGCCAATGAGCGCATTAAGTCCTTTCAGCGTCATATTCTGATAAGCTGATTCAGCGGTTAATCTGAAGCCAAATTGCTGGTGGATGACGGCATTCAGCTCCAGAAATAGCAGGGAATCCAAACCAAGTTGTAGTAAATCCTGTTGTGGTTCCAAACGATCAGGCTGTTCTAATCGCAATAATGTGGCGATACGCTGCCGCAGCCAGTTAAGCCGCTGTTCACTATCCTGAGATAGCGTGTTATTGGCAGGAACTGAAAGAACAGGCGTTGTGACCGCATGGGTAATGTCAGCCTGTAAGCGCCGCAGAATATCAGGATGATGTTCATCTAAGCGCATTGCCAGATAGCAAGGGGATGCGGTACGCAGGGATTGATTGAAATGCCAGATACCCTCATTTGCACTGAATGGTAACATGCCATCTTGCGCCAGCTTTTTGACTAACCGCTGGTCGCTGGCCATACCAATGCCACCCCAGACACCCCAAACCAATGTTTTTACCTTCAATTGAGCCGGTGCTGTAAGCGCTAAAGATTCCAGATAAGCGTTGGCGATGGCATAAGCACCTTGCCCCTGAGCGCCTAACATTGATGCGGCAGAAGCGTGAAGCAGCAAATATTGGGCATTATGTTGCTGAAGCGCCGCTTGCAACGCGGATGCACTCTGAGCTTTGACGGATAACATCTGTGACAGATGCAAACGTTCAAGTTTTGCCAGTTGAGTATGATCAGCAACACCTGCGGCATGAATTGCGCCGGCGATACCATCCTCTTGTGCCAGTGTGTTCACTGCATTCAACAGGGCTGATGTATCAGTAACATCAACGTTGATCCAACGTATTTCACATTCGGTATTCAGTGACAACGCTTGTACAAAATCATCCCAACCTGCATTTTTGCGGCGGGCAAACACGGCAATCTTACGTGCGCCCTGAGCCAGTAACCAACGAATAGAAATCTGACCGATACCGCCCATACCACCGGTAACTATGTGCCAACCCTGATGGGGAATCGATGTCGGTTGTTGCGATAACGACAATGGTTGACGTTGTAAAACAGGGACAGAAACTTGATCCCCGCGCACCCTCAGCCAACGCTTTTGTTTATGATCGTGTTTATTCAGATAACCAAGTGCTAATGATAAAGAATCCGCATTGTTGATATCAGCAATATCGACCGCCTGAATCTGGCGATGGGGATACTCTTCAACCGCAACGCGCAGCAACGCCCAGACAGCGTATTGAGCCGGATTAATATCCGCTTTTGATAAAGTGGTTTCTGGTTGTGCACAGCAGGTGATAACGGTTAACGGTGCTGTTTCATCGCGTTTTAATTCGCTGATGACCTGATCACATAATTCAACAACATCATCGCCTTCAAGCAGTAATAACGTATTTCCGCTGTCAGCCTGTAAATTAATCCCTGCCTGACGCCAATGATGAATCATCTCGTCATTCGCAGTTGAAGAACGGAGAATATATGCCGTTGAAGATCGCGGTTTATCCGCAATGTTTATGGTGCGCCAATGTAGGGCATAGTGTGTATCAGGGCATGGCTGTGGCGCAGGAAGCCATGCTTTTGTAATAGATCGTTTTGTAATAGCGCTTGCGGCCAGAAGCTGACGGGGAAGATCGTCACGATCACTTAGCAACGCAAATAAGCGTTCGCCAGCATGGATTAATGCAGGGAAAGCAGCGAGTAAATTCGCCTCCAATAACCGGCGTTTGGCATATGGCAGCGCACGGTGAGGACGATACATTTTACTGGCTGTTGGCCCGGAAACTTCCTGATAATAACCCTGCTGAACACAGTAGGTTAATAATTGTTCCAGCAAAGGACGCCAGCAAGGTTGCAACCGACCCGCCCGAATAGTGTCGATGGCACTAAAACCTTGTTCAGCAGCACGCCCATGGCATTGATATACCAATGCGTCGGTATACAGCGCCCGCAGTATTGCAGCATCAGAGTTTTGTTCAATAGCCGGATCGATGAGAGAATTGACGTCAAACCCGGTATTGGCATTGGCTGAAAGCGGCACAGGTTTGGCAGCAGAGAAGCTGTAACGTTGCTCATCAAATGGATAAAGCGGAGCATGGCATTTTCCCCCTGTGAACGGGAAAAGATGCGGCCAATCGAGATCTGCCCCGGCACAGTAAAGTTGCAGTAGTGCCGTTTGCTGAGCAGTGTCTGGGGGGCTTTGACGTTGTGTACTGGCAACCCAAGTTTCCCGTGGCAGACGATTACGACGTCCGATCCCTGTTAGCTGTACATCAGCACCGAACTCGACAAATAAGGTAGTACCTTGCTGGCGGGCAAACTCAATGGCTTGATAATAGCGCACAGTTTGACGCATATGGTTACGCCAGTAGTTTGGAGAACCTAATTGCTCATTAGTGGCAATATCCGCTGTCAGGGTAGAAATGAGCGGAATGTCTCCCGAGGCAGGCTGTAATCCGTTACAGCGCTGGGAAAATGTATCCAGAACCGAATCAAGCATGGCTGAATGAGCGGCACAGGCAATATTAAGACGCTGGCAGCGAATCTGTTGCTGTCCCAAACGTTGTGCCAGAATATCGATTTCTGTCTCTGTACCTGCCCAAACCCAGTGTTGTGGGCCATTGCAAACCGCCAGATCCAATGCCAGTGAGTGAGTAAAGGGAAGAATATCTTCTTCGTCGGCAAAAACCGCCAGCATCGCTCCTTCTTGGGAACAGCTTTGCATCAGTCTGCCTCGTACTATGACTAACGGCATTACTTGTTCAGGCGTGAAAATACCGGCAACAACGGCAGCGGCGAATTCTCCGACAGAGTGCCCCAGCACATAATCAGGCTGTAATCCAAGTGCCCGCCAATGTGCCGCCAGCGCAATTTGATGCGCCACAATTGCCGGTTGTGCGTATTCTGTGGTAGCCAACGCCGTATCATGCTCGCCAAACATCACTGCTTTTAATGGCAGTGCCAACTCAGATGCACAGGCAGCACAACAACGATCCAACATAGCGGAGAAAACAGGAGAACTGTCATACATGGCTTTTCCCATGCCCGACCATTGACAACCCTGACCGCTGAATTGCCAAAGTTGCTTGCTGCCGTTATTGATTTGCCCGCTAAACATGTCTGGTGTCGGGCGACTGTCCGCAAAGGCGGATAAGCTTGCAGCGCTTTGTGGCGTTAATGTCAGGGCTAAACGCCAGGGGAGTGAAAGATCACGCCCTTGCAATGCAGTCCAGGCCAGATCGGCATGATGTTCCGGGGCATCATTAAGTGCGGTTGCGTAACGTTGTGCCAATTGACGCAATGAGGATTCAGAAGCCGCAGAGAGCAGTAAAGACGAAGTTTGCGGATGATTGGCGCGGTGACGAAGTAATTCTTCTGGTAATGATTGCACCACGATATGACAGTTGGTGCCACCAATACCGAATGAAGAAACGCCGGCGGTACGTAACTCTTGCGTCCAGTGCTGCCCTTGTGTTGCCAGCCTGAATGGGCTTTCTTCCAGCCGCAATGCCGGATTTGCCTGCTGTACATTGATTGTGGGCGGAATGTAGCCATGCCAGACGGACAGAACCGTTTTGATCAAGCTGGCAATGCCTGCGGCAGTATCAAGATGGCCTATATTGCTTTTCACTGAGCCGAGATAACAAGGCGGAACTGCCGCACTACGATCAGAGAATATGCTGCGTAATGCGTTAACTTCTATTGGATCGCCGAGGGGCGTTCCGGTGCCATGTGCTTCAATCATGCCGACATCATCAATACTGACATCTGCCAGTTGTAATGCTTCAGTAATAACGCTGCGCTGACCACTAACCGAAGGTGCAGTAAAGCCTACTTTTTCGTTGCCATCGTTATTAATTGCACTGCCACGCAATACCGCCATGACGGGATCGCCATCGCGTAAGGCATCGCTCAGGCGTTTTAGTGTGACAACACCGACACCATTACCACCGTAGGTGCCATTGGCCTGACTGTCAAAAGGACGGCAATGTCCATCAGGCGAGAAGATCATGCCGGGTTGATACAAATAACCACTTTCTTGTGGGAAAGAAACTGCCACGCCACCAGCCAGTGCCATATCACATTCACCGGCACGCAGGTTCTCACAAGCCATATGCACGGCAACCAGTGAACTTGAACACGCCGTTTGTACCGTGAGTGCAGGCCCTTTCAGGTTTAATTTATAGGCCGTACGCGTTGCAAGATAATCTTTATCGTTACTGATTAATGCTTGTAGCCCTTTAACCTTGCCGATATCGGTCATGGTGAATTGTGACCATGAAGGCCAGGTGCTGATCCGGCTACTGCCGAAAACACCTGTTTTCAGGCGGACATTACGCGGCGCATAACCCGCATGTTCAAGAGCATGCCAGGCTGTTTGAAGAAACAGACGCTGTTGAGGATCGAGCATCTCTGCTTCCTGACGTGAATAGCCAAATAACGTCGCGTCAAATTGTTCCGCATTCTCCAGTATCGCGGCCTGATTGACAAAGTTTTCATTATCAATGAGTTCAGGAGGAATACCTGCATCCAATAATGTTTGGCGAGAGAGTGCAGCAGTACACTCAATCCCGTTTTGCAGGTTACGCCAGAAAGCATGGCTATCTGGTGCCTGCGGAAAGCGGCAGGCAAGGCCAATCACTGCGATGGGATCACAATTATCGTAGTGAGGCGTTAAATCAGTCATTGTGCAGCTCCTTTATGACGTTTTTCCCGTTGTTGCAGACGCTTTTGTTGTTGACGCTGACGAGGGGTAACCGATGGCTGATTTCCGGCTTGTGCGTCTTGTCGGCAGCGTAAGCTGAGTGTCTCTGGTGTTGGATAAGCAAATAAATCAGTAACGGCAAGATGATGAAAACCCGCATGTTGTAATGTGCTGTGCAATTGAATTAGCTGTAGCGAGTTGGCTCCTGCCTCAAAAAAGTTTTGTTGTGCATCAATGGGATGATGGGTTACGGCTAAAAACAGGCGTTGAATCTCGCTGCATGTTTTGCTGCATAGCGTCGGATTGAATCCTTCCGAACGGGGTGATGGCGCAATAACCGCAGAAGCGTTATCTTCAACCGGTTTGAAAGGATTTGTGCATTGCTGACGTGGCATCAGTTGTTCCAATGCTGAATGCCAACTTTCTGGTTGTGCAGCGAGGGTACGCAATAGCGCGATATAGCTGTTGAACATGTTTTTTAATTGGTGCGGTTCAAATAATGCCTCGACAGCATCCCAGTTCAGGCAGAGTTCATTGTCAGATTCGTAAACCTGATGATCCAGCCAGATTTGTGGCGTTTGCGAGATACCCCAAACCGGTTTCATCCATGATGAATGTGAAAGGAATTGCCCTTCATGGGTTCCCAAAGCACTGGTGAAAACGACCGGCATCACGGCCGCATCGGGGCCACGTTGTTGCGCCAGTTCACGCATCACTCTGATGGCTGAAATATGACGGTGATCCAGATCCTGCCATAACTGTTGTTGCAGCCGACGTGCGCTTGATAACCAATTGTTTTCCGGGCGCCACGCCAGTAGTGACAGTGAAGTGAAATCACCCAGAATGTGATTAATGTCTTCATGCCAATGCGGACGATCGAAAAGGGTAAGATTGAGGGTTAACTCCGGTCTGGTGCTGAATGCAGACAGAACAGCCGCGTAAGCTGAAATTAAAAGTGCAGAAGGGGTTATCTGATGGAGAGCAGCATATTGCTTTAGCTGATTCCATTCATGTGCAGATAAACGATCGCTATAACGCACAAAACGCGGGGATTGAACATGTTCCGGTGCAACACGCAATGGCAATTGCGGAGCCAGTGGTAATGTTTTCACTTGCTCCTGCCAATATTGTAGTGAACCCTGATGGGCCGGCGTTTTTTGCTGGCGTAGCACACAATCCCTGAATGTGACTTTCAAAGGCGGCAACTCACGTTGCTCGTCGAGATATAACTGTTCTAATTCAGCCAGCAATATCTGCATGCTCAACCCGTCTAACAGCAAATTATCCAGACTGACAAATAGCCGGGAGACAAGGCTGTTGTCTTGTGCAAGCTGGAAATCGAACACAGGCCAGTGGCTGGCATCTAATATCTGATGTGACAGACGTTCGCGTAATGTGTCTGCTTCAGTAATATCAGTAAATTGGTGTTGTCTGACTGAGAATATTGGAACATCTTTCAATATCTGTTGCTGTCCGTTGATAACAACCGTTCTCAGCACAGGATGGCGCTGGATCAGGCGATTTAACACTCGATTCAGGCGCTGAATATCTAACTGCTCTATCCGGTATTCGATAAAGAAATGCGCACCAACGCCACTCAGGGTAAAACCAGAATGACGCCCGACCAGATAAGCTTGCTGAACTTCGGTTAACGGGAAAGGCTGATATTCATCTTGTTCTGCTGATGTTGAGTACGCTTCTGATGAAGTTTCAGACAGAGGAACAAGTGTAGAAGCGAACGCTGCTAATTGCGGGTGACGGAACAGGTGACTGAGTTCGCCTTTAAGACCTTGTTGTGCCAGTTCACCAATCAAACGTGTAGCTAAAAGACTATCACCGCCAAGTTGGAAAAAGTCGCAGTGACGACTTAATTGTTCCGCATTCAGCAGGCGTTGCCAAATGTCGGCAACGGTTTGTTCCACCGTATTCAACAAGGTAGTTTCATTCTGATGCGGCACTTCTGTTTTTGTCGCGGACTGCAAGTTTTGTGCCAGTGCCTTGCGATCAATTTTGCCGTTAGGGGTCAGGGGCAGACGAGGAATCACATGTAAGCGTTGTGGGATCATATATCCCGGCAAATGTTGTGCCAGTACAGATTTAATTTTTTCTCGATCAGGAATAGCAACACTGTCACTGGATTGCATCAACAACACATTAAGATTACCAACGGTAATGGGGGTTTCTGCCTGAAGTGGAAGAAGCGATAACCACTGTGATGCAGAGCGCAGTTGAATACCGTGAGGTGAGAGCAGCTCAGTTGTGATCAGAGAGACAGGCGATGCTTGTTGCAATTCCATTGCCAATACCAACGCGCCTGATTGTGCCAGAGGGATTAATGCGTTGAGGCAACTTGCAGGATCTTCCTCGCGGTGCAATACATTGTTTAGCAGGATAATATCTGCCTGATGCTGTAGCGACTCAGGAATTTGTTCAGGCCAGCCTTTTTTTGACCAATACTGTACTGATGCGTGAGTATAATTACGTAACCGTGTTTGCATCTGATTCATCAGGGCCTGAGAGCGTTCAAAGCCGAGATAAGACAAATGCTGGTCAGTAACGTGTTCTGCCAGCCACTGAGCACAAAGGCCGCTGCGGGCGTCGAACTCCATCAAAGTAACAGGGCGTTGTAAGCGTTGGGAGAGGGCAATGATTACCTGTTTTAATCCTGCCAGCCATTGCTGGGTTTCGGGTAGCGCAAAAAGCTGTTGTTCCGGTGCAAATTGCGAATCATCCAGTAACGTTACTGCCGATTGTTGTCCGGTAAGAATATTACGCAGAATAGAATGCCAGCGCTCCGGGATGTATCCTGCTTCATGATTGAATGAAGAGGGTGGCAGAACAGCCTGATATGCGTGATGTGCTGTTTCAACCAATTGCGTCTTTTCAACCAAATAATGGCATTGGCAAAGATACGCCAACATACGGGCAAACCAGCCATGATATTCCGCTTGAGGCTGGTAATGTTTCAGACAATCGGTGAGCGATTGCGGTGAAGCAAACGTAATACCGTGGCGGGATAAATGTTCCAGCAAAAATATTGCAGTTTGATGTTCACTGTTATTGTGATCATGGGTGACAGCCTGCATTGCAGGAAACAGATCACGATAGTTTGCAGGCAACTGCGGAGCACGATTTACACGTTGGCATAACGCATTACCTTCCAACTCAAGGAATGCCACCAATGATTTCTCTTTTTCACCGCTGGTTAAGGCAACTCCTTTACTGATGCCCATGATTTGATTGAGGGCTGCATCAATTTCTCCCAGCTCAATTCGATATCCCCCGATTTTGACTTGGTTATCGCGGCGTCCGATAAATTCAAGCCAGCCTTCGGGATGGTAACAACCCAGATCACCGGTTCGATACCAGCGCTCTCCCTGATAGGTGACGAATTGAGCGGAAGTGCGTTCTTCATCATTAAAATAGCCTAATGCGACACCCGCACCACCAATCCAAAGTTCACCGACAACCCAGTCCGGGCAATCACGCCCATTTTCACCAACGACACGGTAACGCTGGTTTGCTAAAGGATAACCATAAGGAATAGAGCGCCACTGTGTTTCAACTTCTTTGACGATATATTCATTCGACCAGATAGCGGCTTCCGTTGCGCCCCCCATTGCACTTAACACGCCATCAGGGTTGAACGCACGGTAACGCCCAGGCAATGACAATCCGATCCAATCCCCGGACAACATGACGGTACGAAGGGTTTTCGGTGCATCGACCTCCATGCCCTCACAATAAGTCAGTAACATATCAAACAGCGCCGGCACGCTGTTCCACAACGTAACGTGATGATGTTTGATCAGCATTTCCCAGGTTGACGGGTCACGGCGCTGGGTTTCTCTAATTAATACCAGCGCCCCTCCGGCACTGAGAATGCCAAAAATGTCATAAACCGAGAGATCGAAATGCAGGGCAGAGAGTGCCAGTAACCGATCACGACTGTGGACCTGATGACGGCGATTGATGTCCAGACAGGTATTGAGAGCGCTTTGATGGCTGATAACCACGCCTTTTGGCATTCCGGTTGAGCCGGAGGTATAGATGATATAAGCCGGATCGGTCACAGCACGTTCAGCCATGTTTGCTAAAGGCAGTAATTGCTCATCCTGATGCCAGAAAATGCAGTGTACATCTTGTGACCAAGCTTCATTTTGCTGTTCAGAATCAATGATAACGACATTGATCCCGGCACTTTCACAGATAGCACGGCGTCGGTTTAATGGCTGATCAACAGGAACCGGAACGTAAATACCGCCGACATAAAGGATTGCCAATACCGCCACAATTTGTCCGATGCCCTTTTCCATGCTAACGGCAACACGGTCTCCCGGCATAACCGGCATTTTTTGCAGCACGGTGGCTAATCGGCGGGCAGCTAAACTTAATTCGCCATAACTCATTTTTTTATCATGAGTTACCAAAGCAACCGCATTGGGTGTGCATTCTGCTTGCCTGAACACACCCTCATGCAGCAGGGCATTGGGTAGTGGTTCAGCCGTATTATTGATTTGGTGTCGCAGATGGTATTGCGATTCAGGCATCAGATCCGGCAGTGTTTCATTCCACTGCCCGGCGTTTTCTGTCAGATGCTCAATAAGCCCCTGATAGGCAGCGAATAAGGTATCCATTAAACCATCAGGGAAGAGTTCATCGTTACTATCCCACTGAATATTCAGTGAGTTTTTATGTTCAAAGACGACGAAATCCAGCCATACCTGCGGTGTTTGTGATCTTCCCCAACTTGGTTTTCCCAGAACATCACGGGTATTTTCACCATATAAAGGCCGGCCTAAATTGCTGGTAAACACAATTGGCGCGCCGTGTGGGTGGTTACCCCGTTTTTTGAGTTCACGCAGAACTTCTATACCAGACCAGTGACGATGTTCGTAGGCTTCGGCAAAGGTTGCCTGTGCATTCTGAGCCAGTTGGCAGAACGGTAAATGATCACCGGGAATATCCAACAGCAGGATGTTGGTAAAATCAGCTAACATATTGTCAACCGCGCTATGCAGCGGGGATCTGTCAAATAGCGTTAAATTGAACAACAAACGTGTTGCGTCATCCTGTGTTGTATTGCTCCAACGGCACAATAAAGCGGCAAATGCGGTCGCTAACGCCATCGTTGGCGTCACACCGTTTTGTTGGGCAAGTTGCTTAAAACGTTTCCAATGTTCAGGGGACAAACGAAAACATCTGCGCTGAATCCGGACGTTTTTTATTAAGGAAGGCTCCCGGGCCAGAGGAAGCTGAGGAGCAAGTGGCAAATCGTCTAACCGATTACGCCAGAATGCTTCTGCTTCCTGTCGGGCTTGCTTAAATTGGGCCTGATATTGTGTCAGATAGCTGCAAAAATCATAGTCAGAAGCAATTACAGGTAAACTGCGCTTGGCAATTAATGCCGCGAGTTCAGTGAAGAACTGACTAAAACTGGCGGCATCCATGACCAGCAGATCGATATTAGCATGCAGCCGATGTTGATTATCACCAAGCAGGCTCAGTTGAATATCGAAAGTCTCTCCTTTTTCAACCTGTAATACCCGATGGCTCAGTTCCTCACGTATGTCGTCCAGTGCTTGTCGCTGTTCATTAACTGGTAGGTTACGCAAATCGTGAACAGTTAATTTTTTCCAGTAAGCACGGGTCATACCTTGTTGACGACCATCCGGCAAAAAACGGACACGTAGCATTGGATGTCGCTGAATCAGCGCATGAATAGCGGCTTCCAACTGTTCAGGCTTCAACCCAATGCCATCAAATTCCTGATACAGGTGGCAACTTACTCCCCCCAACGTTTGTTCTGGTGAACGCCCGACAAAATAAGCATGTTGCACTGCCGTCAATGGGAAGGGTCGGGCATCTGCAATCAGTGGCTGTGGCGTTGCTTCTTGGGGTACTGTTTGAGCAATAGGGGTATCGCGTTGCAGAAGCTGACTCCAATCGTGCAGTGTTGGCTTTTGGTAAAGCTCACGCAATGTAACCCGATGCCCTTGGCGTCTAAACTGGTTTAGCAGAGCCATTATTTGCATTGAGTCCAGTCCACTGCGAATTAAATCGTCGTTATCGCCCACCAGAATATTTTTTTGATTCAACAGGCCAGATATAAGCTGACGCAGTGAATCAGGAGAGAGAGAGTCAGTGTGCATGAAGAAATCCTATAAAAATGGCAGTAACGTAATAAGTCAAAGAATGGGTGGGTTACACCTACACCTTATTCGGGTGTAGATACCAATTCGGGTTTAAGTGCCAATGCTCTTCTGAACCAAGGTGATTTTTCCAAAGGGACTGATAAAGCGGGCAACGTTTCAGTAATTCATCATGGGTGCCGCTATCACAAAGATGCCCATGATCCATCACCAATATTTGATCAGCGCGGGTTATCGTGCTTAACCGATGGGCAATAACAAAGACCGTTTTGTTCTGGGTAAGAGAATCAAACGCTTCTTGTATCAATCGCTCATTTTCGGGGTCCAGAGAAGCGGTTGCTTCGTCCAGAAATAAGACGGGAGACTGTTTTAGCATAGCGCGGGCAATCGCAAGCCGTTGACGCTCACCACCAGACAACGTACCGCCATCCACACCTAAAGGCGTATCGTATCCTTGTGGTAAGGCCATAATCGTGTCGTGAATATTGGCAAGGCGGGCAGCCTGTTCCAGCTCCGATTGCGTTGCATTGGGATTACCCAAACGGAGATTATTCGCGACAGTATCCTGAAAGAGCGCCGTTTCCTGGAACACCATTGTCACGGTGTCATACAGTGCCTGAGTCTGGTAATGATGGATATTATTCCCGCCCAGACGAATTTCACCTTTATCCAGTTGATAGAAAGAGAGCAATAAATAGGCCAGTGTAGATTTACCACTGCCGCTTGGTCCCACAATGGCGGTCATGCTGCCTTGTGGCGCATAGAATGAAACGTTTTGGATAGCGGGTTGGTTAGTGCCTGAATAGCTGAATGAGATGTTATTAACTTCAACATCATATTGGATTGGTGCTGCCAGTGGCCCGGAAACTTGCGTTGCAACTGCTTCTATCTCTGCAATATGTGTTTCGCCGACTTGTGTCAATGCAGTCACATTGATCAGGGGAATAATCCCGCGCAGAGGGGTAATCGTGGCAAACAACAGCAGGATCGTGATGAGCATCTCTGGAAGTGTGAGAGCTTCCGGTGCAGTAAAGCGCAGAGCGCCGGCCAGAATGCCAACCACCACGCTGGTATCAATGACGATGTAGAACAGGCTCAGTAGCGGTATGCTTTTGAATATGCCACGGCGGAATGCAACACGCATTTGCTCAATTTCTCGGTCAAAACGTTGCTCAACCGTTGTCGTCGCCGCGGCCGCGCGGATAAAGGCCATGCCTTGAGCGTATTCTACGATCGCCTCGGATACATCAGCCATCATCGCTGCCCGCCTGCGCAGTATTTCATTGAGTTTTTGACGGATAGCGACCAAGATGAGTAGTCCGACCGTCAATACCAAGAGTGCACTGCCTGCAACAACCCAATCGAACCAGAATAAAGCCAGATAGATAAGGGCCAGCATCATAATCTGGCAGACAATTTGTGGCGTGGTATAGGCTGACTGATTTTCCTGCCATTGCACATCTTCGGATAACGTCAGCGCTATTTTTCCGGCACTTAAGCCCCGAATGGTCGCTACGGACATACCAACAAGCCGTTGTAGCAAAGTGCGACGGATCTCGATGCCCAGTCCATAAGCGGCGATGGTGAGTTTACGTAATGCGCGAGTCATAAAAGCGAACCGCAGCAATAGCAAAATAACCAATAATGTCAGAGTAATCAGTGGCAGCATACCGTTGCCACTTTCCCCGCCACTTTTGTCTAAATGAGTAATAGCCCAGGCAGCGATAGCCAGTTGGGCCATAATCGCAATGGTATCAAATTGCTTATATAACAACCCACGGAACCAAACTTGTTGTAGTTTTGGTGGCAGGTGTTGCCGGAGGCGATTAAATAATCCCATGATTAATTTACTCCTGTTCCTGTATTTCTGCCTCGCCAGGCCGCCCACTGTCTGGCATATGCGCCTTGTTGTGCGACCAGTTCATCATGGGTTCCTTGCTCAATGATTTGTCCTTTATCCAAGACCAGTATGTGATCAAGATGGCGGACAGTTGGCAGGCGATGGGCAATAACAATCACTGTCTTATGGCGGCCTGTCTTGGTACGGCATAATGCGTTGAGTGCTTGTTGCATCTCTTTCTCACATTCAGGATCGGCATAAGCCGTGGCTTCATCCAGGACAAGAATTGGCGCATTTTTCAGAATAGCGGCGGCAACCGCGATACGCTGTTTTTCCCCTACAGACAGGCTGATACCGTTGTTAAGCACGGTGTCATAGCCTTGTGGCAATTGCTGGATAAATTGATGCGCTTGTGCTGCGACGGCGGCGGCTTCAACTTCAGCGAGTGAAGCATCAGGACGGGCTAATCGTATGTTATTGGCTATCGTATCGTTGAACAGAAATACCCGCTGGAACACAAAAGAGATGTGATTACGCAGGGTTGTTTCATCCATATTGCGGATATCAACGCCGCCAACTGTAATTTTGCCTTGTTGTGGGTCCCAGAGCCGGGCGATCAGGCTGGCGACTGTGGATTTACCAGAACCACTGGCGCCCACCAGAGCCAGTGAATTTCCGGCAGGTATGGAAAACGAGATGTTATTTAATACATTATCCTGTTCATCCTGATAGGCGAAACTGACGTTATGCAACGTAATGCTATGATCGGCAGGCGTTTGGCTCTGAGTACATGGCGCGAGTTCAGGTTGATTCATCAACCAACGATAGCGCGTGATTAATGCTTCTTGCTGTTGTAAACGAGTCATGACAGAAAACATGGATGAGGCAATATTGCCAAATGCCATCGCAGCCAGAATAAAGAAAGTGAACTCAAATAAAGTAATTTCTTGTCGGTTAAATAACCAGACGGCCAAAGGAAGCACAAACAACAGATTAGCGCTGGACAGCACAAAAAACCGGCTGGATTTGACCTGCACTTTCTCAACCCAAACATCGATAACCCGTGTCAGGGCGGTAAATGCGTCTTCGGCTCGCTGTAGTGCAACCTTACCGCCTGAATAGGTTTTCACCACCGGAATGGCATTGATCACTTCACCCATTGTTGACGCGATACGATTTTGGGCTGCGTAAAAGCGCTGCGTAGTGGTTTGAACTTTCATCTGAATATAGATGAATAATAAACAGGCACCGAAAGTCGGGGCGAATGCCGCCAATGCTAATCGCCAATCAATGGCTAACATGACACTGAGTGCGATCAGTGGGCCGAATAAGGTTGCTGACATCTCTGGAATGATATGGGCAATACCATCTTCAAGCTGTTCAACGTCATCTAACATCATCTTCTTGATTTCGGTGCTGTCGGTCAGCATGAAGAAGCCCAAGGGAACGAGCTTCAACTTACTGCTGATGTTACGGCGAACATCAGCCTGAACGTCGGCGGCGATTAAATGAGAAACAAACGTTGAACCACTGAACGTCAACATGGCGGCAAAAGTGAAACCCAATAACATGACGCCGTAACTCAGTAATGTGTCATATTGCCCATCATAGATAGATTGGGTAATCAGCCCGGCAACCGCTGCCGGTAGTATTTGCAAACCGGCAGAAACGATAGCAAGCACAATCGCGACGTAACTCAGAGTGCGATAGGGGCGCATCAGCGTCCACAACTCTTTAATGACGCCAGTATCAGCGGCGCGTTGCTCTGGTGAGCCCTGAACAGAAGCGTCATTACTGAGCATAAGTGCTTTCCTTCTGAATATTGCCCTTTTGGAAATCGCGGTGTTTGCGTAATGTCCAGAACAGGCCGGCCAGGGTAAAGAGTGATGCAAGAGCGAAAAGGGAGGAATAGCTTGCTTTGGTCACGATCAAGCCCCCCAGCATTGAACAGATGATGGCAATGCCCATATCTGCGGACTGCATCAACGCAAAATCCACACCAGATTGAGTGCTTGCTGCCAGAGACATCATCTGGGTATACAAGGCAACAAATTTGGCAGCCGTGATTAATGTGATGAAGACGTATGCTGCTGAGAGCAGGGATAGAGGCGCTTCTGGTTGTCGGGCAAGCCAGAAAATACCGGCTAATACCACACATTCAAGCAGCATGAGCGCCAATAATGTCTGAATGGCACCTAATTTGCGTATCACGATGCCGCCAAGCAGGACACCGGATAATCCGGCTAATGCACCACCACTGGCAGCAATGATGCCAAGCTGGGTTAAATCTACGCCGCGATCCACCAAAAACGGGGAGAACATACCGAGTGACAGGCGTGTGCCAATCATGCATAGCAGTATTAAAACCAGTGCCTGTTTAACCGGAGTACGGCGTAATGCATTCTTTAAGGATGGTTTTACCGAAGCTTTTGCAACACCCGGCTCTTTCTTTTCCTGAGATCCCCGAATGAACAAAATAGGCAGTGACATCAGTAGAATCACGATGACTAACATGCCTGCACCGATATGCCAGCCATACAGTGAAGTAAGATATAAAAACAGGCCGCTGCCGATAATGGCGCCCAGATAACTTCCCCCGACCTGCATGACATTGCTCCAGGGGCGATGCTGTGGTGATAACCGGTCGATAGCATGACCATCTGTGGTGGTGTCGACTACAGTCAGGACAAGTGTAATCAGAAACAGAGCCGCGATAATCAGCGGCATATGTTCGGCAGGTTCTGCTAATGACATCGAACCAAAAAGCAGGGCAATTAACAGATTACCGCAGAGCATGATGCGGCGGGGGTTGGTGTCCCCCCCGCCTGATTTACGATAGCGTTCCACAACGGGAGCCCAAAGAAATTTGAATGCCCAAGGCAACATCAACAGATAAAGCAGCCCTATCTTATCCGGGGTAACACCGTGGCTGCGCAGAAATGCGGGCATGCTTTGTAACGTAAACATACCGATGGTGCTTTGGATGGTGTAAACACCAGCCAAAGTCAGAAGCAGCAACGAGATATGACGAGAGTGTGAGAAATTGTCCGTCGAGATATTGTTGGTCATAGTGCAACACTCACATCCAGCCCGACATTCAATCCCTTACTAATCATGTACATATCGTTTCCTAGTCGGAAACCAGAAACACGGTACTTTTTGTTACCCAGATTTTCGCCATAGAGTTTTACATTGACGCCATGGGCCATTTCCAGACTTAATGCAGCGTCATAGAGGGTATATGCCCCTTGTTCAAGGGTATTCGCTTCATTAAAGTAGCTTTTTGAATAGTGGCGGGCACTGGCATTTAAATAGAGATTTCCGGGTAATAATGTTTGATCAATCAGGTAATCGAAACTTGCATTGAGCATGACATCGGGTGCGTAAGGCAGGCGTTTACCGTTATAACTGACGCCAGTTGTTGTATCGGTCGCATGAGTGAAATTGGATTTACCGACATTACCACCAAGCGAAATTCTGAGCCCTTGTATTGGCCTAATCTGGCTGTTTAGCTCAATACCTTTACTTTCCGCTTTGCCAGCATTGCGAATGGACTGCATACCAGCAGAGCCAACATAAATCTGTTTGTCTTTAGAGCGAATGTAATAAACAGCACTATTTAACGTTATCGCATTATCAAAGAACGACGTATGCCAGCCGAGTTCATAATTGTCTGAGTTTTCGGTCTCGTAAGGCTTCCTATCACTGGCAAAGGAAACAATGTTATTGAACCCGCCAGGTTTATAACCTTTAGTTGCCGAAACATAGAGACGGTTATCTGGTGTCAACTGCCAACCCAGTGCCGCCTTAGGTGTGAATTCATTGTTGGAAACTTGGTTATTAAAAGCGTCAATCGCCATCTTGCCGGAACGGCCTGCATAGGTTATCTGCGATTTTTCATGTGACAAACGACCGCCAAGCGTCAGATCCCATTGAGAAGCAACCGGTAATTTAACTTCACCAAACAGTGCCAGTGATTTTGCTTTTATTGTGTTAGTGGCCGCGCCATAGTAATCGGCATAGCCGCCGATATGATGTTTGTTATTTTCATCAGAAAACCAGCCACCGAGAACACTGGTAATCCCATTTGAATAGTCGGATTTCAGACGCAGCTCTTGGGTTGTCGCGTGGTGTTTCTCTTTCCATTTACCCCCGATGAAATTACGGGAAAGATCGCGATCCTGATAGGAAGTGACACTGGTTAATACATTGTTGCCGAAATCATATTCAGCTTTCAGTGCATAACTGTTGACCCGACGCGTCAGATCAGGGATAGGGCCATCGTATTCTTTCCGACGGAATTGTTCGTCGGTTAAATAAAGCTCTTCATGTGAATTAAGATCTTCATGAGCAAAGCTAAGTTCAGCGCTGAAAGGGTAATCTTCTGGAGCAAATGTCAGTTGCCCTTTGCCGAGCCAGGTTTTGCTGGAGTCAATATTTTTATCGCCACGATTTGGGGCATCAATTTGTCCGGGTTCTTTTACCCAGCGCAGACTGGCACTACCATAAAGAATGTCTTCAATAAGAGGAATTGATCCGCTGAAAGAACCGCCCTGTTTCAGCTTAGAATAATTACCGGCAAGGTTAAGCCAGGGGCCTTCTTTTGGGGAACGGGTAATAATATTTATAACACCTGCCTGGGCGTTCCCGCCATATAATGTGCCTTGAGGACCACGTAGCACCTCTACGCGTTCTACATTGATTAATTCTTGTGTCAGAAACTGGTGATCTTGGGGAACGCCATCAACATAAATTCGAACGGAAGGTGAATAGTAATCGGGTGAGCTGATACCCCGAATTGTGGTTGACGAATAGGCTCGGTTACCGCGAGAGCGGATTTGCAAACCTGAGAAAGCCCGCTCAAGATCCTGTACTTGGGTAATGCCCGCTTGCTCAAGTTCTTCGCCAGTTTTAACCAGGACACTGCTGTCAATTTTGTTTAATGTTTCTGCTCGTTTGTTAGCCGTTACAATCAAAACATCTTCTGTGGTTGCAGACGAATGTCCCGCTACAGCTACAGGTGAAATCAGACAACATAAGACAGACGCTTTAGCATATTTTTTCATATCATTACTCTTTTAATGCCCTTTCCAATCATGCTTTACAGTGTGGTAAAACGAAAAAACAGAAAGGGAGACTAACGAGAGTCGTGAAATGAGGCTAACGGGATAGGGACAAAAGTAGCGCAATGCGTACTATTGATAATGATTATCATTAATGATAAATTGCGTGATATTTACATTATGTATAAGTATATAAAATAAAAGCATAATGACGATTTCACATACACACAACCTGTTGTTTTAATTGTAGAACATGCTATAAAAAGCTAATTTTACAGGGGATCTCATGAAGACGATCTATAACGAGAAATTAGGAATTTTCACTGTTGGCTATAATAACTGCGCACATTCACCGATGGAGAAAAATAATACAAGTGCTCCATTGTTAACGGAGGAATTATCTGATGGAATTCACATAAACCGGATTTGTCTTGAGCTTAATAAAGACTTCACAGAATATCGTGAAGGGCCACCAACGGTATCAATTGCTTTTGTTCTGAGTGGAAAAGGGAAAATGGCGATTGAAAATGGCGATATTTTAGATATTAATCCGGGAACAATGATATTTTTCTATTCGCCCACGATGACACGTGGCATGAATTTCTTTGGCTGTGGAGCATGGCATATTCTCGATATTCGTTTTTCTCTGAATGAAATTGAAGCTCAGGAATTACCTTCTTTTACCAAACTAACCGCCGGTTTTGAAAAGAATGTGAGTTATAGTGATGTCTTGATGATGGCACGACCTATCTATCCACCATTTATGCAGATAGTCAATCAAATAGAAGAGTGTCAATTAAGTGGGAATGTCAGAAAGGTTTATTTGAAGGCAAAGGCATTAGAAATACTCGCTTGTGTGACAGCTCAAATTTATGATTGTCAATATAATATGATTAACGGCTTGCAGCGCCGCGCTGTCTACAATGCAATAAAAATAATTAACAGTGATTATAATTACCCTTGGACAATAAAGTCATTATCAAAAGCAGTGGGTTTAAATGAGCGGAAATTAAAAGAGGGATTTCGTGCTGTTGTTTTCCGTACTTTCCACCAATATCTGGAAAACGTTCGTATGACCACGGCTGAAGATTTATTGAAGAAAGGGATGAGTGTCATTGAAGTCGCTGCCGCAGTGGGTTATTCTAGCCCAAGTCATTTTTCCAAGCGTTTCCGGCAACATTATTTGATCAACCCCAAAGCATGGCAGGCGAAATATGCTGTCAGCCACATATCACTGGCCGAAAATATTGTAGAGAAAAGCCAGTAAAATTTTCAGTGGTGACATTGATTTGTTGATTGGCGAAGTCGGGTAAGTATAGATAGAGGCAAAATGATTCAGGATGGAAAAAACTGAGTCGGAATATTCTGACTTATTTTAAATAAACATCAAAATGAAGGGAATAATATGGCAAAGGGAAATTTTCTGACAGTTGGTGATAAAACAACGTGTGGCGGTGCAATTCTTACCGGAACCAGCAACATTAAATTTTATGGAAAACAAGCAGCTATTGAAGGTTCTACTGTGACTTGTGGCAGATATTCAGGAAATTATGCCATTGTCGGAGGTGTTGCTTCTTTTCTGGATAAAGGAACAAAATTAGCGGGCACGTTGGATAGCCGGACGACCTGTCCTTGTCACGCCGGGCTTATACATTCCATTCCTGATACCTATGAAAGTTAGGTAATTCAACTTGAGAACATCTACTTACTCCACTTTGCAATTACTTGAAATCTCAATGTCAAGTAATTTGGGTCTTGAATATCATTGAAAATGATTTTTGCACAATTACTCTATATTGAATTTATATTCGGCTGAAAAATCTAACGGGTATATAGGCGGGTCAAAACAAGAGGATAAACCTCAGATGTTGTCCCCGCCAACTCTTAACATTCTGCTTTTATGAATGCAGTCGTTATCTAAGGTTAATGTCACAGGTTGCAAGGATTATAATCCCCCTCTTCCCTCTTTAATATGCCATGGATTCAGATGCCATAATTCAATGTTTGGCATAAGAGATTTTGATATATTTTTCTTATTTTTAAATAGTAAGCTGATATTGTCTGGTGAAAGCATTTTGATTATTCTTGAAAAGCATAATTCTATGCGCTTAAATGAAGCCAAAAATGCCTTTAAATAAGGTGGAAAGATTAGGTTATTTTATGTATGGTTAACCAATATATTGGATAAGCCAAAGGTAAGTAGTATGGAAAGCTATAAAAAATATACAATGGATAAAGCTGATTTGATATTACATCCTATTATTGGTGGCGAATTGATATTACTAAATTACGTGGGGTTTGCACAAGAAAGCAGGTTTGAGTTTTTGAGTAAGATAGGCAATTGGGACAGAATGGAGGATTCAGAAATACTGGGTCTAATCAATTTCAAGAAATACCTTTCCGGTGATATTTTTATCGTCAATGAAGATTCCTATACAAAAGATCACGTCTATCTAATGGATGTTAATAATATTGATGAGTTTGTTGGGAATTACTTAAAGTTAAATTCGAGTTGTTTTTTTGATGGCGATACTTTTTTCATATCTTCTTCCAATAAAATTATGATTGAATTTCAACATGATGGTTATGTGTTTTTACATAAATTACCAATTATGTTGAATAAATACGATAATTTATTAAATTCTAATAAAACAGCGTGTTATATTTGATTCTTCATATCATTCAGGATTTGGATCGTTAGTTATAACGGCTCGCATTTCAAACGCGAGTCGCTACACTTACCCGCTCTGAAAAGCGGGTAAGGAAACAACAAGAAGAAAAGAAATATTATTGCAGGGAAATAAGTTCATCACGGCTAAGGCCAGTACTTTCCATAATCAGTTCAATACTGACGCCATTTTTTAAGAGGGTACGGGCAATATTAATTGATGCTTGTTTTTCGCCTTGCCGTATACCTTGCAACATACCCTGTTGAATACCTTCTTCCCGACCTTTTTCCTGCAATCGTTGTGCAATACTCATGATGACCTCCTGATGACTATCTGCCTGTTCTATTAATTGCTGGATCACTTGTTCAAAATGTGGCGAATCCATCGTAACAAACAGGTAGTTCAGAATAGTAACAACATCGTTGTCACTATTATAGTTATGTTTAAGGGCATGAGCTAATAGTGTAGTAACCGTTTTAAAACCCTCACGCAAATTCTTGTGCTTCATCGCCAACTCCATCACGGCGATTTTGCGATGATTGACCAGTTCATCATCATCAATGACGGTTACATCAACCAACGGAAACGGGTTGAAGTACATTTCCTCAGCCAGTTTAGGCAATGAGAAGCATTGCGTCCAGACTTTTTGGAATGGATAAGGAGTGTTATCACCATGATAAAATAAAATGGGGACAACCAGAGGCAACTCCTTATTTCCCTGCTGCAAATGCTGATTCATCGCCATAAAAGCATAATGCATCATTCGCCATGCCATCATTTTATCCGGTGTGGACTGGTGTTCAACCAGCACATAAATATAACCGTCACCCTGTTGGGTTTTCACCGAATAGAGTATATCGGACATTCTTGAACGTAACTGACTGTCAATGAATGAAGAATTAGTCAGTCTTAATGTATTAAAATTACACAGATTCTTGATCTTTTCTGGCAGATGAATGTCAAAAAAATCGCGGGCATTCTCGATCCGAGCCATGAACCCTTTGAAGGCGGCATCATGAGGTGTGGGAGTTGCTTTTTTATTCTTCATTTTTTCTTATCAGGATTGTTCTGGCCTTGGTTACATTACTTAACGCTTCAATAAGTAGCCTCTGTCATTTTTTCGAGAGCTGCATTTAAATACGCCTGCTATTTTCTTCATCGTCCATTTTACCACTCGTTTTAGTTTATAAATTAAATACATAAAAAACAGTTAATTACACAAATATTTGAAAAGCTCCAATAGGCATAGGCTAAAAATATTAAGTTAGTGCGTAGGCCAGATACCAGCGAACACACTGAGCGATAACATTAACAGGATAGTGCAGGCGCTTCTTCCACACTTATTTTTTATTGCATCACATACGCTAAGATATTGCTCATTGCCATTTTTCAACGCAACTAATACGGTTGGCTTTATTACGTCTAGGGTTTCACTCGCCATCGAAGGTAAAGATGCCCCCACAAAAAATAAAATAACTGTTTTTTTCATTATATCCTCCCTACCATAAATTTATCCCACAGGAAGGGGGGAAAACTCCTTCCTGAATTATGTTCTGCTCAAGAAAAATTGTGTCATTTTCCGAAGACGACTGCACGGAATGTCAACAGTCGATTGCACTCAATTGTCCGAAACCGAACCCTAATAAAACACAAAAACCGTCTTATTACACGGCACTGTTCTATTTGGGTAGACCCATTTTTTTATGCTCTCTATAGCGTTGGAGCAATTAGCCGGGCATGCAGGGTTCTCCGGCATTACGCCTTTATTGAATATGCTCGAAGAAATTTATGACGAAACCCGTCGTTTTCAATCGATTGCCAATAAGTTGGGGATTGATAAATCATTAGCGACGACCATTGCTCAACATATGCAACAGAAATGGTCAGATCTGAAAATTTGACACAATAGTATCAATAATGACGAAAAATCGTTAAAAATTGTCACCATAGTAACAGTGCTGTGAAAGTTGAAAGTATTGGAAGATTGTTTTTGCAGGGGAAAGCCACGTCATAGCCATTTCCTGACAAACTCTTCCAACGGCATCGGGCGGTCAAAATAGTACCCCTGTAAATAATCGACAGAATAGTTTTTTAGTTGATTTACCTGTTGCTGGTTTTCAATGCCTTCTGCCACAATTTTTAAATTTAATTGCAGGGCAAGGTCAATGATATTCTCTACGATATGTTTTGAAATCATATCGGTATTCATTTTGCTGACAAAGTTATGACCAATTTTTACTAAGTTAACATTAAGTTTTTGTAAATAATTGTAATTAGAATAACCTGTACCAAAATCGTCCAGTGCGATTAATACACCTAACTCATCCAACTTATTGAATAGATTAATTGTATTCTCATCTGGCTCTAATAATTCTCGCTCGGTAATTTCTAAAATTAGCCTGACTGAATCTTCCGGAAAGGCGTTAAGAAAATACTGACAATCATCGACCAAACGGGCATCTTTATAGTGCCTGGCGCTGATATTGAAATTAAAATTGAAATGTTCAGGTAATTGATGAGCGATAGGTGCGAAGTAATCTTGTACTTGGATGATTAGGTGATGAGTTAAAGGAATAATGAGATCTGATTTTTCAATTTGCGCAATAAATTTATTTGGTGCCAATAATCCGTGAGTTGGGTGCTGCCAGCGGACAAGGATCTCACATCCAATTATCTTGTTGTTTTTGTTGGAAATAATGGGCTGTATATAGGGAATGAATTGCTTGTTTTTAATCGCTTTTTTCAAACGATATTCTGGGATGGTAATCGTTTTGGTGTGTTTATAAAAAAACACCGCAGATAAAAGAGTCAGTAAAAACAGTAAAATAAATATACTTTCTAATTTCCTATCTGGCTGTATATTGTCCTGATAATTGGGGAATAATCTCCAGAATATAAACCCTGTGCTGATAGTGATGGTGATGAATAACATCACGAACATTCGATACAAAGATCGGAATGATTTCAGATCCAGCTCCATCATTTCTCCTTTTTGATAAAGCACATAACTTAACCGTAGACTTGTTATCTAAATGCGCAAAATTTTATTAACTTATTCTTTACAAAAGGCGGTTCTTTCTTTGATAAAACCGTGTCGATAAAACCGCCTCGGCTATGTTACAGGAAGAAATTAGGGACAGGAAATAGCTATTTGGTTATACGTGAAGAATTGAGCAAAAATTTTTGTAATGAGTGGAGAGGATTAAAATAGACAAAATATCTTTGCCATCCGTGGCCAAATTATTATTTGGTATATCAATATATTATTGGAAGTTTCGTCACAAATAGCACTGCATTAAATTCATTTTGTTTACTTTATGGTGTCGCTATTATGGTGCCGTTATCACAATGGCGACTCGACGGTTTTCTGCCCGGCCTTTTGAGCTTCGGTTATCAGCAATAGGCTGGCTTGGCCCTAATCCACGGGTTGTCAGATTAGTGCGCTGCATACCGCCCTGTGTCAAGGCATCTGCGACAGTGTTAGCGCGTTTAAGAGATAACTGATTGTTGTAACTCACTTCTCCGTAGTTGTCAGTATGACCATCAAGGCGTGCGTGGTGGATGCCAACTTTGGTCAAAACGCTCGCGAGTTCTTTTAGTTTTGTTTCGCCTTCTGGGCGTAAATGAAACTGGTTGTTACCAAATAATACTTTTTCTGACATGCCAAATAACCAGCCTTCATCGGTTTGTTGAAAGCCTTGTTGTTTAAGGGCGGCGATTTGTGCTGCTGTCAGTCTGCCGTTATTTTGGCAGGCGCTGAGGAAAAGGGTGCAGATAAATGTACAAATAAATATAAAAGAACGACTTTTACTCATGATGAGTTCCTTGATAGGTAGTTTAGTTTTGCTGTATCAGCGACATACCAGCCGCCGCCTCGTTGCTTAATGTGGTACATCGCTGCATCAGCTTCTGACAAAAGTTGTTCCGCTGTTAAATCACCATTGGATAAGGCAATACCAATACTGAGAGTGATACGCAGGTGTTGGCCGTTAGGGAGAAGAATGGGGGTGTCCATGGCATGAATGATATTTTTTGCAACGCGTTCGGCATCTTCCAAATCGGCGGAAGGCAGTAAGATAGCGAACTCATCCCCGCCAAGTCGGGCGACGGTATCTGTTTTCCTTACCCTTCTTTTTAAAGTGGCTGCGATAGTGACAAGAACGTGATCACCGGTTGCATGCCCATAGATGTCGTTGACATATTTAAGTCTGTTGCCATCGATAAACAAGATCGCTGCACTTTCGCGCATGAACTTATCATTCATGACGGTTGAAAGTACGCGCTCAAAGGTGGCTCGATTTGGTAAGCCGGTCAGGGAATCATGTTGTGCCTGCCAGGTTAAAACGGCTTTTTCTGTCTGCAAATGGTGTTGCCACTCTTCCAATTCTTCGAGCAGGTGGTTAAAAACCTGGCTTAACTCATGCAGTTCAGCAATGTGGGCAGAAGGCACTCGCCGTGAAAACGCTCTCCGTTGACGGACGTCATGGGCGACGATGGTAATATTCTGCAATGCCCTGACAATACCATCGTGCATGCGTAAGGAGAGATAAAGGGAAATCACGGCACTGAACAGTAGGCAGACGAACAGTACCAACAGTGCCTGATAAATAAATTGGATGATATGGTCGCTGTTACCAACTAACCAGACTGATCCTACTTTTTGTTGATGATGATAGATTGGCAGGATAAGAGGTTCAGGAAAAAGCCAACGTTCGACCAACATTTTAAAATTACCCGTGCTGGTTTCCTGATCTGCTTGCCAACTGGCTAATACTTGCTGTTTGGCATCAAAAATCTTGGCCTCGGTAAAACCATTATGAACCGCTATCATGTCTAATATTTCGGTTGCGGCAGTTTTATCCTGAAAAACCACGGCAGCTTGCGCTGTATGGGCGATGGTCGTGGAGATCAGTTTCAGGCTATTTTCGGCATATTTTTGCATGGCAAGCAGTGCCAATAAAGATAGGAACAAACCCACTACCGACAATATGATGAATGTAATGGTCAGGTGGATCCTGTGAAAAGCCTGACGTAAGGTAGGGCGTGATGGCATCAGTGAATAGCGCTTTTTC
The DNA here is from genome assembly GCF_001037465.1 of Xenorhabdus khoisanae. Lineage (GTDB taxonomy): Bacteria > Pseudomonadota > Gammaproteobacteria > Enterobacterales > Enterobacteriaceae > Xenorhabdus > Xenorhabdus khoisanae. The sequence goes on along the minus strand of NZ_LFCV01000001.1, from coordinate 7,451 downwards.
ATACAGGTTATTCCACCTTACGCGCCAATTGCAGGACATTCGGATTTATGCGCACTCCGCTGCGCGTCAGAATATCAAGGTTAAGGCCGAATGTTGCCTGATTACTGTTTATGTTGAGGCAAAATGCGCTACCGATTTCACAGTGTGGGTTATTTTCAGCAATCGTAAGCAGGGGTTTGTCATTTTTCTGGCTAATCACTTGCTGTTGAAGCTTCGGATCGACCAGACCATAATAAATAATGTCACATTTTTCTATTAATTGTCCTACGTTGAAATTCAGCGTTTCTATTTGTAATTCTGTGTAATCAGAAATCATATTAATGTGAGTTAACACGCTAATGTAATTGGACGGGGGAACCAGACATAAATGCAGCGTCGTCGGCGTAGCAGGCCAGTGTGTATAGCTGATGATCCCAGAAACTACCCGTGCAACATTTTCATCGATTTTCTCATTGACCTCAGGCATAGCCATTGCTGCTGAATGACATATTACGTTAATTAAGAACAAGGTCGTCAATACCCGTAGAAATAATCTGGAAACACAATGTTTAAAAGCAATACGTTTAAAAACAATACGTTTAAAAACCATAAGTTTTAAAACAATACGTTTACAAAGATGATGAGTCCTTTCAATCATTTGCATAACGAGTTCCAGTATTTGCCTTTCATATCGTCTAAATAATCGTGTTGAGATGATTAATAAAATAAGAGCCTATCCCATCATGGCATGAGTAGCACCCGTTGAGACAGGCTGTGAAATCTATTGCTAACCAAATATTGTTATTTGGCGTTAAGTTGATAACTCAAAGATATAATATCTTTGGTGATTAATAGATTGCTATCTCTATGTTGATGGTTTTTCATTGATACCTATTATATGTCCATGATTGTCATAAGTGATACTGGAAACTTTGCTTTGTCTCAAGACATCTAATAATTTTTGTTCCAAAGTAAGACTTTTTGCCACTTCTGCATGAGTTAAAGTAGGGCGATGATGGCGACGTTCTATTCTGAAACGTCGTTGATTGTATTTTGCCCAACCGATGAGTAAGAGCGCGTTAAATACAGCAATAGTGATATAAAGAGCGATTACCCCGACTTCTAAAGTGAATATTGCAGCAAAAGGTCTGGGGCCGTTATGGGAAGAATTAAGTAATCCCAGCATGAATAAATAGATAAAACCGCCCCAGGCCAGAATGGTCAGCAAAATATCAATCAGGCGAGGCAATAATCTTTGTTCAGTAAAAATCAGTGGATTTTTCATGATTCGATTCTCTCTATTCCCCGATCAGGGCTTTCCCAGCGAGCACGTTTTCTGCGTACCATGAGCATCACTTTGGGAAAAGATACCAGTGTCGTAAATAGATTCAGCATCCAATAGACCATCGGATACCAAATCACCCAGAAAAGCGATGATGCAACGTGTTTTTCATAGCGTCGTTCAATGACTAAACTGACGGTAAATTGAATCAGGCAGGTGATTGCCAGTATCAATCCCGTATATCCGGGCGGAAATAGCGTATAGACACGAATATTTTCCGGTAATGTGAAGAACATGCCGAGGAAAAATAAAATGATAGAAAGGGCAAACGTAAATGACCAAATAACGGAACAGCAAAATTCCGCAAATAACACCCACATGCGACGATATTTCCATGACCATAATTTACGTAGATTTTTCAGGAAAACTTCAGCTCCACCTTGTGCCCAACGTAGCCGTTGCTTCCATAATCCCCTTAATGTTTCAGGCATCAAAATCCAGCAAATGGCACGGGGTTCAAAAAAGACAGACCAATGGTGCAATTGGAGTTTCCAACTCACGTCAATATCTTCCGTGATCATGTCATTACTCCAGTAGCCAACATCAGCAAGTGCCCTGCGGTTAAAAGCAGCAACGACGCCGGAGACAGTAAATACTTGACCATAAACCCGTTGGGTACGTTTGATCAGGCCAATGATGGAGGAAAACTCTCCAACCTGCACGCGCCCAACTAAAGTGGATCGGGTGCGAACGCGGGGATTGCCCGTAACAGCGCCAACGCGGGGGTGATCGATCATGGGCTTGACCAGCCAGACGGCGGCATCCTGATCCAGCAGGGCATCGCCATCAATGCAGACCAGATAATCACTTTTAGCCGCCGCCGCGCCAGCCTGAAGCGCGGTTGCTTTTCCTTGGTTCTGTTTCAGGTGTATGACTCGCAAGGCTTGATGCTGTTTTGCCATGGCATTGAGTTCATCAGCGGTGCTGTCCGTTGAGCCATCATTGATCGCGATCACTTCAATATTGGGATGACGCTGGTTCAATGCTGCCAGCAATGTTTCGCGGACATTTGGCCCTTCGTTATAGCAGGGGATCAGAATGGAAATCAGAGGATCACCATTAAGAGACGGCACTTCTTTATCAAAAAGTTTCCAATGCCTTTCCCGATAGAACCAAAAATAAATGCCGCCTGAAATCCAAATAGCAGACATGAACAACGGCCAAAAAAAGACAAAGTTCAGCATGACTTCACCGGTAAAAGCCGCGGCGATGCCAAGAGGAATGCTCAAGACAATGCAAAGCACGATAAAAGCAAGAATTCGATCAATCATTAAGTGGATACCATTCAGGAGAAATAACAGGGCGAACCTCGTTCATTTCTGGTTGATTATTGAGAAAGTCATCCGGGTAATAACCAAAATTCTGGGCGCCATTAAGCTGTAATTGGCGCATCCATTCTGCTAATTGATGTCCGGGTATTGCTCTTTTATCCATCGGCTTGTGCCAATCTACGGATTGGAGTTCAAAGACGGTTTTATCCAGAGCCTGTGGACGTTGTGCAATGGTTTTCACCAAGCGGGACAGCCACTGATTACTTTTTGATAGCGGCACATTTTCCATCAATGGCATTGCCATCGGTGCAACCCAATCGTAATGAGCGAGGAAATCATCCAGATTTTGGGCAAACCACTCTTCGCTGTCGGGTTCTAGTACCGGCAGGGCAAAAATATTGCGTGCAGTTTTAAGCTGATAACCCCGTACTGACTTGAGTTCCTGTGTTAGCTCCTCGGTAAAAGCAATCAGGTATTGGCTTTTGAAGCGAGTCCAGCGGGCGAATTGTTCAGGATTTTGGCGAATGGCTGCAATGGATGCCGATAAGCCCGCAGCTTGATAAGCTTTGATGGCATCCGGGCTGGCGTCTTCAAAATCTGACATGACGGCATCATCGTGATACAAAATACCCTGAAAAATAGCGTGGGCAGCCAAGTCCTGATAAATCTCTTTGATCTGCTGGCGATTGTCCGGGTTATAGGGAGACAAGCGCCGGTATTGTGTTGGATTGATAAACAGCTTGTGATTGTTTTCGTCATAACTCATGACGCGCGGGAGTGAAGGGTCCAGTTCAAATGCCAGCACTGGCATCCATGCGTAAACATTGATGTTTAATCGGCTGTGGAGTTGCCAGGAGACGCGGTTAAATAAATCTGCCCGCATTGGCAACCAGCGATTGGGGAAATAAAGTTCACGCACATTGCCATCGCCTTTAGGGTCGGCAAAGGCTTGCAGGAAAACAGTATTGACGCGGAGGTCGGCAATGCGTTGTACCAGCTCGTCGAGATTACTTGCCTGTTGAATGGGATCAGGATCATAAACGTAGTCCAGATCAATATGGACAATCCGTAAGATCGGTTTGTTTTGTACTTGAATAACCTGCTCGGCAAATTCTTTCAGGGAAGGATTATTGGTAAGCAATATACGCGGAACGTTATCAAGATTATTGACGTTCGCCAGACCATCATCCAGTGTCAGGGCCATCTTGTAACCATGGCGTTTGGCTATCTCCAGTGTAACGCCGCTGTCCATGCCATAAGGCCAAACCCAAACACGCGGCTGCTTGCCAGTGGCGGTTACGATCCTTTGAGTGATAGTTGCGATATCCTTCTCCATCCGCTGGCGAAAAGCGTGATCACTTTCATATTTGCCTGTTTTCGGATCGTAAATACGGATGGCTGCGGCAGGCTCCGTATTTCCTTGTGGATTGCCGACAGCTCCATAATGATGTTGATAAGTATGGGAACCGATTTCCACTAAACCAGAGCGGGACATTTCGGCAACTTGTTTCCATGTGGTGAAACGTTCCCGTGGCACCATCAAGCCGCCAAAATTGACCGGTTTTCCGTCTGGCGCATCAACCCAGATCCCGACAGGTGCCAGAATTGCCGGCCAGTTATAGGCTTTAAGCAAAGGAAAAACGCGATGGTAAAAACTGCTGTAACCATCATCGAAAGTCAGTAATACCGCTTTGGGCGGTAAGGGAGTTCCTCCTTGATTAGCAATGAGAATTTGATCGACGGTAACAGGTTGGTAGCCATTTTCCCGCAACCAGGCAAATTGTTCGTTCAATGCACTGGTACGAACTGACATAAAACGCTGGTCTGCACCATCATCTTCAACATCATGGTAAGCCAGAACAACGAAACCATTTTGTGGCCAGGGGCGTTCATTCATGGCAAGGGGACGTTGTGCTGGTGGGACAAAGTCAGGCTTTTCTGCGTATGCCATCCTGTGGAGTTGGGGAATGAACAGGCTAATTAGCAGTGCCGATATCATCAACCAATGGCGAAATGCGTTGTGTATCATAAAAGAATCCTTTAGAACCGATAGATTAAATCAAAAGCAGCTTGCAGATTACTTTCTCGTTTACCGTCGTAAGGACGTTTATCCAGCGTGATCCTCACACCTGCATCAAAGACGTCATTCCATTTAATACGTTGACCATATCCCAGCACTGTGATCAGGCCATTGTCATGATTCTGCTGCCAATATTGCCCGATGCCCGCCACAAATTGCTGGCTCCAGACAGTTTGGTAATGCCGATAGATGATGTGATCAGCCTCCAGTTGAGGCAGAAGCGTAAAGTCGCTTTTAGGATTGAAATAAGGCGTATCCTGATGACGGCTATTCTGTGAGGTACTGAGTTCCAACATCGCATCAAGCTTAAAGTAAGGTTTGGTATAGAGGCGTTGAAGGCCGTCAATACCGTATTCAAGCCGATGATTGCCATCAGAGAAGAATGAAGGAGCAAAACGCGCAGTCCATTGGCTGCGTTCGCTATATCTCCAGCGAGTATAAATTTGCCCGCCATTGGCGTGAATATTATTGCTCAATGCCTGTAAGGGCGTGTTGCGGGCAAGGCGTTCTGCTGAACCGCCCAAACGCCATTGGTCATTGAAATCATGCCATCCCGCAATGCGTAAGCCTATTTTTCCACCATGACGATAATTATGTGCAGAAATATCGCCTTCAAGCCAAAAATCCCGTGAACGCCATTCCACACCGCCGCGCCAATCATGGTGCAAACCCCGGCCATCTGAAAACTGGCTGCGATTGTAGGCCCCGCCGACAAACAAACGCCAATTATCATCAATAGGCGGGCTATAAAGTACAGCGTCAATATCTGAACTGTATTTGCCACTTTTCGGACTATCGGAGTCAATGCCCTGATTGAATTTGATACGTAATTCTGACATGTGATGTACATTGCGCAGCCGGTTAAAACGTTTAGCCAGCATATTCTCAGGTGCACGGGTAATGGCATCATCAGCCAGTAAATCCATCTGATGCCATTCCTGCAAAGCGAAGGCGGTATAACCTTGTTGAATTTCCAGAGACAGGTTACGGGGTTCCAGCCCTTCAACCTGTTTCAATTCACTCTCTGCGCGGTGCGGCCAGCCGCGATCCAGCCAAATTGCAGCTAAATCTACCCGCAGTTTCTGATTGCCGGGAGCTGTGCGGGCTAAATGGGTAAAACGTTTTTCGGCCTCAGGTAAATCTTTACGTAATTGCGCTGATTCTGCCAAAAATTGCTGTCCTTGTAGCCAGCCGTCATTAGGTACAGGAACAGGGGAACCAAAAACATTGACCTTATAAGCGTTGCGTTGCTTGATGTGGGCAGCAAGCTGCTGTGCTTGATCGTGATGTTCGCTTTCCACATCAGCATAGAAAAGGACGATATCATCTTCCGGGGGGATATGGTCCCATGATGATTTATCAAGCGTCGGGATATTCCGATTGGAATAGTTCAGGGAACGCAAAATATCTCGTGCTTTATCAGGCTGGCGCAGATTCAGATAGGCTGAAGCTGCCCATTTCTGCGCATATTCTGGAATATTCATCCCTTCCGTTTGCCCGACTTGTTTCTGCAAGCTCTGATATTCATCGATCACTTCCTGCATCCGATGGCGAGAGAGTAAAGCACCAAGACGATCAATCCGGGCACGTTGATAATCTTGCTGGGCATCGGGCAGAGCATGCCACTGGTTGAGCATATGTTCGTAACGTGCGAGTGCTTTATCAGCGAGATCAAACCGTTCTTTTTCGCTGCGATTGGGGATGACCGACAGGCGAACTAATTCAGCGGCTGCGTCGGTTTCCAGCCTACGCAGTTGTTCTTGGGTTAGTAGTTGTTCATGGGTTAGCAGTTGTTCATAGGTTAATTGTGTGGAATGTTGTTGTCCTAAGTGCCATGCAGGAGCACTGACTCGATTGCTTTTTAAGCTGAACAGATAGTCCAGCGTAACTTCTTTATTATCGGGAAACTGCTCATGGGCGATAGAGAGCATTTGCATGGCATCCCATGTACGACCGGCGGCTTGATCGACATAGGCCATCAGGCGGTAATTGGCAGCATTGGGCTGATGTGCCAGTAAATCTTTTGCCAGACGCCGGGCTTCTTTATCCTGTTTGGCATCGGCGAGCGTCATAATCAGGCCCGTTTTTATGTCACTGTTTTGTGCCTCAGAAGCCAAAGCAGTGCGCCATAGCTGAATCGCTTGCGGCCATTGGCGTTGATTGCGATATGCTCGTGCAACGGCAGTCATACCTCTCGCAGGTATAGCCATTGAACGGTAACGTTGCCAGAGAGAAATGACTTCCTCGTCATGCCCGGCCCAACTTGCAACTTGTAACCAATCGGTAATTTGTGAGGAAGAAAGAGGATGTTGTTTTTCTTCCTGACGAATATATTCCAGCATGGGGATGGTATTGCCATTTCTGGCTTGTTGAATTAATGCATCGTAATCTGCTTGTGCAGTTTCTGTTGTTATTAAGCAACCTAGTGATATAAATAACGATAACAGCTTATACCGATATCTATGATAGCCCATCGGCCGGAAATAAAGATATGACACGGCATCCCCTTTTTATACTGTTTATTGATTTCACAAACAGCAGAACCAGATGAAGTGATATTAAATTTCGATTAGGAAAAATTTTTAGATTCTTCATTTTTGAAGAGGCAAAATAATACGTACTGTGTGAATTGATATCAATGGTAAATCTTATAAAAATAGTTATATTTATTTGGTTTTAATATGACATTATATTTCCATTAAATAATGCATCATGATTATTTTTCTTATGTGTTATGTTATTTTTTCCTTTAATATCAAATGGTTTTGTGTTTTTTTTA